>DATMBD010000472.1:0-5954 GCA_035559355.1 Dehalococcoidia bacterium | reverse complement strand
AACTTCGGCCAGACGGGCCCCTACCGCGACTACAAGATGACCGAGATCACGATGTACGCGCTCGGCGGGACGATGCAGACTACGGGCATGCCGGACAGGCCGCCCTTGAAGCTTGGGCTGACGGTCGAGAGCATTTATGCGGGCATGGTCTCCGCCGCCGCGACGATGGGCGCCTTCATGGGCGCGGTCACAACCGGCGCCGGCCAGCACGTCGACCTCTCGCTCATGGAGATCATGGCTGGGAACCAGGATAGGGCCGTCCAGGGCCACATGATGTACCAATACGCCGGCAACAGCCGCGGCGGCTGGGCCCGCACCGGCGGCGGCAGCATGGGCCGCAACATTCTTCCCGTTGGTGTCTACCCCTGCGCGGACGGCTACGTGCAGTTTTTCACGCTCCAGCCGCTCTGGGATCGCGTCTGCCGCATGATCGACCGGCCCGATCTCATCGACGACCCCTACTTCACCGCGCCGGAAAACTTCAACAACAACCCCGAGGTCAAGGCCGAGTTCGACGCCATCCTTCTCGAGTGGCTGATGCAGCACACGAAACGGGAGGTCATGGAGAAGTCGCAGTCGGTCGGGTACATGTGCGGCGCCATCAACACGATGGAAGACGTCTTCGCCGATCCTCACCTCGCCGCCCGCGGCTTCTTCGTCGAAATTGACCACCCATACACGGGGCCGCTCCGCTACCCCGGGGCCCAGTTCAAGATGTCGGAGACGCCGTGGCGGGCAGGGCGGGCTCCGCTGCTCGGCGAGCACACGGCCGAGGTCCTCGAAGGGCTCGGCTACGCGGCCGAAGACGTGGCGCGCCTGCGCTCCCAGGGGGCAATTTGATGGCGAAGCTTCCGCTCGAAGGCATACGCGTGATCGATATGACCGTCGTCTGGGCGGGGCCGTTCGGGGGCGCCCTTCTCGGCGACCTCGGCGCCGAGGTGATAAAGATCGATACTATCCAGCGCCACGACATGAACAGCCGTGGCCAGAACGTCACGGTCGAGCAGCTGCGGGCCAACGGCGGCAACCCTTCCCCGGACGCCAAGCCCTACAACCTCAGCGCCAACTTCAATAGCGTCGGCCGCAACAAGCTGAGCGTGACCATGGACCTCACGCGCCCGGAGGGCCGCGAGGTCTTCTATCGCCTGGCCGAGAAATCGGATGTCTTCATCGAAAACAACGCTCCGGACGTAGTCCGCAAGCTGGGGATCAGCTACGACATCCTCAGCCAGCGCAACCCGCGCCTGGTCATGGCGTCCTTGCCGGCATTCGGGACCACCGGGCCTTACAGCCACTTCCGGGCCTACGGCGCCAACATGGAGGCCGTCGTCGGCCATACACTCCTGCGCCTGTATCCCGATACCGACGCGACCAACGCCACCGGCGTGTTCCTCGCCGACGCCGCCGGCGGCGCCACTTCCGCCTTCGCGATCATGGCCGCGCTCTACCACCGGCGGAAGACCGGCCGAGGCCAATTCATCGACCTCTCGCAGGCGGAAAACGTCATGCACACGCTCAGCCAGGCCGTCATGGACTACTCCATGAACAAGCGCGTCCAAACCACGCTCGGCAACCGCCATCCCAGCCGAGCCCCCCAAGGCGTCTACCGCAGCGCCGGCGAAGACGCCTGGATAGCGATTTCCTGCGGCAGCGACGAGGAGTTTCGCGGCCTCTGTGAGACCATGGGCCGGCCGGAGCTCGCTGCCGATCCCCGCTTCGCCGATAGCCTCAGCCGCTACAAGCACCAGGACGAACTCGACGCCGAGATCGAGGCGTGGACCGCGGGACGGGACCACTACGAGGCGTTCCATGCCCTCCAGGCGGCCGGAGTGCCGGCCAGCCCGATCCTCAACATGGCGGAGGTCTTCGCCGACCCGCATCTGCGCGCCCGCGACAACTGGCAGCAGGTGACTCACCCGGAGGCCGGGACGTACTGGCACCTGCGCTCGCCCATCTACCATATGTCCAAAACCCCGCTTCCTATCCGCAAGCACGCAGCGCTCCTGGGCGAGGACAACGAGTACGTCTACAAACAGATCTGCGGCTACACGGACGAGGAGTACCGCTGGTTCGTGGAAAACGGCCACGCCGGCATGACGGTGCTGGAACAGAAGACGGAGGCCAGGCGGTAGAGGAGAGTACAGAGGACAGAGTGCAGAGGACACGAGAGCGTAGGGGACGAAGGACCAGAGTACAGCGTGAAGAAAGCTAGAAACGTAGGTGATCAACGAGTGAGCTCGTCTCCTTTGCACTCTGCACTCTGTACTCTGCACTACATCCTCTCGCTAGGAGGGAAGCATGAGTCTCAGAGGTAAAGCAGCGATCGTCGGCATCGGGGAGACGCCCCATAAGCGGTCGTGGCCGGGCCGCAGCGCCTTGGGTCTGTGCGCGGAGGTCGCCGCCCAAGCGATCAACGACGCCGGCCTGCGTCGGGAGGACATCGACGGACTGATCACGATGGGCGGCATCTACCCGGCCCGCGTTGCCGAATACATCGGCGTGCGGCCGTGGAACTTCGCCGTCAGCGCCGGGCTTATGGGCTCGACCTCCGGCGTGGCCCTGACGATCGCCGCCATGGCCGTGAGCGAGGGCATCGCCAACTACGTACTGTTCGTCGCCGGCGGCGCCCGCGACCCCGACAACCCCCAGGCAGCGGGCGGCTTCCGCATGGAGGCGGGCTTCCAGAGCGAATGGTTCACGCCCTATGGGCCTGCCGCTGGCGCCAACACCTACTACGGCCTCCTGTACACGCGCCACATGTATGAGTACGGCACGAAGCCGGAGCAGATGGCGCAGGTGGCGGTCAACCAGCGTTTCAACGCGGCCAAGAACCCCCTCGCGGCCATGCGCGATCCGATAACCGTGGAGGACGTGCTCAACTCTCGCTACGTCAACTACCCGCTACACCTGCTCGAGACGGTGATGCCGGTCGCCGGCGCCATCGCATTCATCGTCACGACGGCTGAGCGCGCGAAGACGCTGCGCAAGCCCCCGGTCTACCTCCTGGGGGCCGGCGTCTCCCAGGGCTACGACAACCACTGGTACATGCCGGACATGACGATCACCCCCACCGTCTACTCGGCGCCGAAAGCCTACGCCATGGCAGGCTATGGCCCCAAGGACATGCAGTTCGCGGAGTTCTACGACTGCTACACGATCCTGGTCTCCTGCTGCCTCGAAGACGCGGGGCTCATCCCCAAGGGCGAGGCCGGCCCCTTCTTCGAGTCGGTCGACACGACCTACAAAGGCACGTTCCCGATCAACACGGACGGCGGCCAGCTCTCGGCCGGGCAGCTGAACGGCATCGGCGCCAGCGGCTGTCAGCAGCTGGTCGAGGCCGTCCGTCAAATCCGCGGCGAGGCCGGCGAGCGCCAGGTCGCCAAGCACGACCTCTGCGTCGCCAACATGAATGGCGGCACGCCTTCGCAGGAGGTGACGGTCGTGCTCGGCAGCGCGAACGCGCTGTAGGGCCGGGGCCCACCTGCAAGATGCAATTCGAAAGGGACGAACGTCGATGACCATGACACGACCGCAGGGCGGACCTCAGGAAGGCGAGCGCCGCATCCCGCCAAAGCCGATGCCGCTGCAGGAGAACAAGGGCCTCACGGACCCGTTCTGGCAGGCGGCCAAACGCCACGAGTTGGTGATCCAGCGCTGCAAGAGGTGCGCCAACTTCATCCACCACCCGCGCGAGCAGTGTCCGTTCTGCTTCTCTCAGGACCTGGAATGGCAGCAGGTCAGCGGCCGCGGCCGCGTCTACGCCTACACGGTGGTCTACCAGGCGCAGCATCCGGCCTTCCAGGAAGAGACGCCGTACACCTTCGCCATCGTCCAGCTGGACGAGGGGCCGCGGCTGGTGACGAACATCGTCGGTTGCCCGCCGGACGCCGTGCAGTGCGACATGCGCGTCGTCGTCGAATTTGACGACGTCTCGCCGGAGTGGACGCTCGTGAAGTTCACGCCTGCGGACTGACGTTGCTCAGGCTCGATTCCCGCCTTGAGGCCGGCGCGTTTAGGCTTGCGGCAAGAGCTTGAGACACATCGAGGAGGCGCGAGATGGCTAGGCCCGTTTTGAAAACGCCCCTGTGCGAATACCTCGGCATCGAGTACCCGATCATCCTGGCTGGGATGGGGGCAGGGAACGAAGGCGGCGCCGCCGGGCCGGAGCTCGTGGCCGCCGTCTCGGAGGCGGGCGGCCTCGGCGTCCTCGGCGGCACCGGCCGCGACGAAGAGAGCTTCCTGGCCGCGCTGGCCCAGATCCGGAAGCTCACGAAGCGGCCCTTCGGCGTCGACGTCCTCCTCGCCAGCCCGCCGAGCACGCCCCAGCCCTCGGAGGAGGTCCGCGGCGCGCGCGAAGGGCCCGAGGCCGCCCGCGACCCGCGGTCGCTGATCGACCAACGCTACTGGGACTGGGCGGACGAGACGATCGAGAAGCTGGGCCTGAAGCCGCCGCCGGAGGAGCCGGAAAACCGCCGCAACCTCTACTCCGGCCTGCGCGTCTCTGAGGCGCACATCCGCAACGTCATCCGGGAGAAGCCGGCCGTCCTGGCGGCGGGGCTGGGCAGCCCCGGGCCCTACGTGAAGGACCTCCACGCCGCGGGCATCAAGGTCTTCGGCCTCGTGGGCAACGTGAAGCAGGCCGTGCGTGTCAAGAACGACGGCGTCGACGCCATCGTAGCTCAGGGCCACGAAGCGGGCGGCCACACCGGCCGCATCGGCACCTTTGCGCTCGTGCCGCAGGTGATCGACGCCGTCAAGCCCACGCCCGTGATCCTTGCTGGCGGCGTTGGCAGCGGCCGCCACGTTGCGGCTGCCCTCGCCCTCGGAGCGCAGGCCGTCTGGGTGGGCACGGCCTTCCTGGCCACGCACGAGGCGAACATCACAGAGGAGCACCGCCGCCACCTCCTCGCGTCCACCGAGGAGGACACGCGCGTGACGCGCCTCTACAGCGGCAAGACCGCCCGCGCGCTCGTCAACCCGATTATCGAATCGTGGGAGAAATCCGGCCTTCCTGCCCTGCCCACCGGCTTGCAGGGCGTGATTTCGGGTCGGGTCAACGCCGCAGTGCGCGCCTCCGGCAAGGAGGAGTGGAACATGCACCTCGGCGGCCAGATAGCGGGCATGATCAAGCAGGTGAGGCCCGCCCACGTCGTCCTCGAGGAGATGGTGCGGGAAGCTGTCGAGGTCCTCGGCGAGCTGACTTCCGGTGGGCCGAGGGTAACCTTCGCCCCATAACCAGCGCACGCTGTACGACTGCGGCGCGAGGGCGCGACCATCGCGCTTGTAACGTAGTTGCAAGGCGCCTGGGATGGCCGCCTCGTATGCGCGTCATTACACTTCACGACGCTATCTCGTAACCCGGAGGCAGGTCGTGAAACTGGGCACGTTGGGGACAATGCTCGTTGCTCTGACGGTGTCGGCAGGACTGGCCGCGGCGGGCGGCGGTCGTCAGGGCAGCGCGGAGGCTGCGGCGGCGATAACGCCCCCGACGAACCTGCTCGCGGTCCAGAACGGCCCCACGGGCGTGCGCTTTGTCTGGAATCGCGGCGAGGAGAACATCTGGTTTTGCGTGAACACGGCCGAAAGCCTCTTCGACCTCGTCGTTGGCGGGCCAACGTGGCAGAACCACGGCTGCTGGACGACGCAGCAGGGCCTGGACGTGTTTGGCCTCAAGTGCGGCACCACCTACTACTGGAACGTCTACGCCTGGAACTTCACCGCCAACGCCACGAGTAGCTTCTCCGTCATCCAGACCGGGGATTGCAGCGCCTTGATCGCGCCGCCCACCAACCTACGGGCCGAAGCCCTGGCTTCTGGGCGCGTGCTGCTGGAATGGGATCCGGGCGCCGGGAACATCTGGTTCTGCGTGAACACGGCCCGGAGCTTCCGGGACCTCGCCGAAGGCGGGACAACCTGGCGGAACCACGGCTGCTGGTCCACGTCGGCCCTGATCG
>DATMBD010000471.1:0-5329 GCA_035559355.1 Dehalococcoidia bacterium | reverse complement strand
GCGGGCCGGACGGCGCCTGCGGCAGGAAGGGCGTAGCCGGCCATGTACGACGCCGCAGAGTTCGAGCCTCCGGATGCCCTGGGCAGCCTGACCCGGGATGCGCTCAAGGTCCTGGCGCCACTCGCAGTCCTGTTCTTCGCTCCGATTCTGCTGCTTCTCGCGGCATTCGGCGGCTTGCCCGACGCGACCCGCACGACCGGCAGTGGCGCCGAGCTGGCCGCGATACCGCCCGAGCAGGTGGAGGTAATGCGACGCATCGGCATGGAGACCGGCATCCCCTGGCCGGTCCTCGCGGCAATTGCCAAGGTGGAGAGTGACTTCGGCGCCAACATGGGCGTGAGCATGGCGGGGGCGGAAGGCTACTGCCAGTTCCTGCCCAGCACCTGGAAGGCATACGGCGTCGATGGCAACGGCGACGGCGTGGCCGATCCGTACGATTTCCGCGACTGCATTCCAGCCGCGGCCAACTACCTGCTGGCCAACGGCGCGCCGGGCGACCTTCGCGCCGCCCTGTACGCCTACAACCACTCTTGGGAGTACGTCGATACCGTCCTGGGCTACGCCGCAGCCTACGGCTACGCCGATCCTCGCAGCATTCCGGCTCGTGCGGTCATGACGGCGAAGACGAAGCTGGGCGCGCCGTACGCCTGGGGCGCTGCCGGGCCCGATGCTTTCGACTGCAGCGGCCTCGTGGTCTGGACCTACTCGCAGCTCGGCCTTGCCGTCCCGCGCACCGCCCAGGAGCAGTACGAATGGGTCTCGCCGATCGAGACGGCCCACCTCCAAGTCGGCGACCTCGTCTTCTACGAGAACACGTACCCGTCTTCGGAGCGCATTACGCACGTGGGCATCTACGCGGGCGGCGGCGCGGTCGTCATGGCGACGAACAGCGGTGACTTCGTGCGTGAGGTCGCGCTGAACGACCCCTATTGGAAGGGGCACTTCGTCGGCGCCGGCCGTCCGCCCTACTGGGAGGTGGCGGTATGAGCGGTCGCGGCGCGATGTTCCTGATCGCGGGCTTCGCGGGCCTGCTCCTGATCATCGCCGTATTCAGCGGCTGGCAGGGCGCCCAGCGTCTGACGAGCCAGGGAGACGAGACCGCAGCCGCGGAGGAGGCGGCCCGGTCCTTCGTCCAGGCCTTCGGCACCTTCGACTTCCGTCAGCCGGAGGTCTATAAGCAGCGACTGCTGTCGCTCTCGACCGGCGTAGTCCGTGAAGCAACTCTAGCCTCCGGGGTTGACCCGGTTGCGGTCGGCCAGAAGCGCACCACGACCACGCAGGTCCTCTCCGTCTCGGTCAACGCGCTCTCGGGTGATGCGGCGTCCGCATCGGTGACGGCGGAGCAGCTGCGCAAGAGCGTTGACCTGGAGACCGGCAGGCTGGTTGAGCAGCGCGTTACTCAGCGCATTGCTTGCCGGCTGCAGCGCCAAGGGAACGCCTGGCTCGTAGCCGAGTTCCGCCTCATCTCAGAGGAGCCGGTTGGTCCGACGCCTCAAAGCTAGGAGGGATGCCCCTTTGGAACAGATCAACACCCTTTTCGAGAACCTGCTCAACATCGGGACCGGCGTCGGCGTCGCCGTCTCAGCCTTCTTCGTCATGTGGGGCGCCTTCATGTACATGTCTGCGTCGGGCAGCCCGCGCCAGATGGAGCAAGGTAAGTCCGCCATCGTCAACGCCCTCGCCGGTCTCGCGATCGTGCTCATGGCCCGCGTTATCGCCGGCATGATCCAGGACGCGATGGCTAGCTAGGCGAACGCACCCAACAGGAACACAAACGTATCAGTGGGCAGACATATGTCCCATCGCTTATAGGACGAGGAGGCCTCAGTGATCAGCGACAGAGCCACGTTAGAAACGAAGGCAAAGCTTTTTGGGGCTCTGGGCGATCCATCGCGGTTGGCCGTTCTCGAGGCGCTGCGCGGCGGCCCGAGGTGCGTCTCGGATCTCGTGGCCGAGACGGGGCTCTCCCAGCCCAGTGTCTCTGGCCATCTGGCCTCTCTGCGGAGAGGTGGACTTGTAAGGCGGGAGCAGCGTGGGCGATTCGCCTTTTACTCAATTGGGTCACAAACCGCTGAATGCGTGTTGGCGTCAGCCGACCAACTCCTGGCAGGGATCGCGTGATGATGTCTATAGTTGCCGCTCACCCAGTGGTTTGAAACCACAGCTATGACCTGGGAGAGAGGCGCTCTGAAGCTAGGCGCTGCCGCCTCGATGCGGATAACCCCTCTTGAGTCAGCCCCTTTCACGGCTTTGCAATCAACGTCAACTTCAGAGATGGCAGCACGGCCTCTAGACTCTTCGGTAGAGTCATGCACATTCGTGTTCTTCTCGCGATACTGCTACTGGGCTCACTACAGCTGGCCGCCTGCACGGGCGACAACCCCGAAGCCACGCCTACTCGGGGAGTCACGCCCTCGGTTTCGAATCCAGGCGATTCCACGACGCCTACACCCGCTTCCTCAGGCAGATCATCGGGCATGCTCGCCTACATTCACGGCGGCGATCTTTGGGTGAAGGACCTTCCGAACGGGCAGGAGCAACGTCTTACTTCGGGCGCCCAGGCCCTCAACCCACGGTGGTCTCCTTCCGGGGAGTGGCTTATCTTCCAAGATGGCCTAACACAGCAGCTCTGGGTCGTTGGTCGAGATGGAACCGGGCGACGAAGCCTTGGTGTGCCGACGCCGGCATCAGTCGACTGGTTGCCCGGGCCTGATGACCTGTTAGTCATCGGCAGGGATGACGGTTCTCTCGCGGTCGAGTCCGCTGCGAATGGCCGCCAACAGGCGAGACTGCCCCAGGGTCCGGCGCTGCAGCGAGGCACGCCGCGCGTGAGCCCCGACGGTCAGTGGATCGCTTTCGAGACCACGGTTCCGCCTTCCCTGGAGCAGCCTCTGGGCAAGCGTGGCATTGGGGTTGTGCAGATAGACGCCTCGGGAGAGCAAGAGCTTTTCTCCGTCTCCACTGGCGATTGCGTTAGGCTTTTGGGCTGGTCTAGCGACTCGCGAAACGTCCTCTTTGCCGTGGTGCCCGCATGCAGTGCGTCGATCAGCGCCGATGGCGTCGCCCTGCGTGCCGTGTCGCTGGCTAATCCGGGCGCTGCCACCCCTCCTGGGCCCTACGTCCTGTTCGCTCCCGACTTCGTTGCCTCATCCCCGAAGGGCAAGCAGCTGGCGGTGGCCACCGGCCCCAACCGCATGACATGGACGAGCAAGTCGGTAGTGGTCATCGATCTGGACACCTGGATAGCAACAACCCTCACGGACACCAGCGTCTCCGCCTTTTCGCCTGCGTGGTCGCCAGACGGCCAGCTCATCGCCTACGTCTCTGCTCCAGAAGCTCCCCAGGTTGTCGGCGGTGATCCTGCGAAGGCTGCCCATGGCTCTGCGCCATATCTGGTTAATGAATGTGGACGGATCGGGGGAAGCGTCAGCTCACGTCCGACGACGCATATCGCGACGAGGCGCCAACGCTGGTCGCCGGATGGGAGCTGGCTGCTGTTCACCCGCTTAGACGGCGGCCGACCAAGCGAGCCTCTGGGTGGTACCCGCAGCTGGCGGTAAACCCTCTCAAGCTCACAGAAATCTCGAAGCCACCGCAGTCAAACGAAGCCACCCCTATGGTTCGGGTTCTACGGCTATGTCGCGTGGTACAGGTTCTTCGACTGGTGGCCGGGCCGCTAGCGAAAAGCGTGCCTCTTGGACCGAAGTTGGAGATTTTAAGGGCGCGTCTGACCACCTGGACCGGATTCCTGGACTGAAACTGGACTAACGCCGTTCACAGTAGCTGCGACGAACTCCGAAGGAGGTGGCAGCAGAACCGTGAACCGGCATGAAATCCCCACTCATCTGAACGTCGAGGACAAGGCCTTCGCCGGGCTGACGATGCGTCAGCTCATGACGGTGGCTGTCGGCCTGGGCTTGGCCTATGGCGCTGCGAGCGGACTGCCGCTCCCCGTTCCAGCTCAGGCAGCGATCGCGGCCACTGTGCTGGCGGCAGTGGCAGTCGTCGCGCTGTGGCGGCCCGCGGGGCGGCCATTCGAGGATTGGGCCTTTGTCCTGCTGCGCTACTGGGCTATTCCGCGTCTGGCCGTCTGGCGAACGAGGCGACCAGAGGTCCGGCTGGCCGAAACGGAGGCGCACGAAGTCCTCCTGCCGGAACCGGGCTGGATGGACAATGCCCGGCTGACTGCCCTCACTCGGGAGGCCTTCCATGGCGACCGCTAAGCGACCGGCCGGCGTCCAGGACCTCCTTCCGCTCGAAGACATCATCGACGGCATCCTCTGCCTGCGCGGGGGAGACTATCGAGCCGTCCTCGAAGCTCAGAGCATCAACTTCGCCCTGAAATCGGAGAGCGAGCAGGAAGGGATCATCGCCGGCTACAAGGCGTTTCTGAACTCGCTCGGCTATCCGCTTCAGGTCATCGTCCGCATCTTGCCGACCGATGTCGAGGCTTACCTCAACGGCCTACGCCAGCGCCCCCGCGCCCGCGGGGATGAAATGCTGCGACGCCTCGCGCTCGACCACGAAGCTTTCGTCCGGCGGCTAGCCAGAGAGCGCTCCCTTCTCGAACGGCGCTTCTACATCGTCATCCCCGCCGGGCTGGAGGGCGTGTTCGAGAAGCGGAGCATGCGCTGGCCCTGGCAGCCACCGCCCAAGGACATCCGGAGGAACCTGGAGGCCGCCGCCCATCAGCTCGACTTCCGTGCGCAGGAGGTCCTCCAGGCGCTGGCTTCTTTCGGCGTCTCTGCGCGGCGGCTCAGCAGTGACGAGCTGAGCTTCCTCTGGTCGGACTTCCTCCGCACAGATGTCCTCGCCTCGCCACCCCTGGCTGGTTATCGACCCGTCGTCGGGTCGCGAAACGGAAGGAGTCACCACAATGATTAGGCTTTTCCCGCGATCAGGCAGGCGCAGGACGGCAGAGCGCCCCTCACCTTCAGAGGAGAAGTTCCATCAGGGAACGCGATCGGTCACTGACCTGGTTGCGCCCGCCGGTATCGAGGTGAACCGAACGTACCTCACCCTCGAAGGCCGATGCCTTCGCGTACTCGGCCTGGTCGAGTATCCACGTTACGTCTACGCCAACTGGCTCGGCCGGCTCATCGACTTCGATGCGCCGCTGGACATCAGCCTCCACCTCGAGCCGCTCGACTCAACCGCCACCATCCGGCAGCTCACCCACAAGCTGGTTGAGTTCCAGTCGTCGCGCATGCTCGACGCCCGCAGCGGCAAGATAGCCAGCGCCGAGCGCGAGGTGGCCTACGAGGACGTCGAGCGGCTGCGCGATGAGCTGCAGCGCGGCGAGGAGCGAGTCTTCTCGGCCAGCCTTTAC
>DATMBD010000470.1:0-2224 GCA_035559355.1 Dehalococcoidia bacterium | reverse complement strand
GTCGGGCGTGGTCGTCTTCCCGCCTGCGCGAGAGGTCGGCGGCGCGGCGGTCGAAGTGACGCCCGGCCAGTAGCAGGCCGAGCATCGGCACCAGTACCACGAGGGCAAGGGGCGTCGTCCACGACCACACGATCCATCCGCCAGCCAGGACGATTCCGAGCGCGTACAGGCCGGTGGCGACGTGCCGCAGCGTGGCCGGCTGTTGGTCTTTCCTGATCGTTTTCTGCATTGCCCCCACCCCTTTAAGAGGTCGGCACTAACGCTTCCCATTTGAATTCGGGCTTTCCCGAATCGGGAACGCTTGGCCGTTTGAGCGCCGGAACCAGCGAGGGATCAAAAAAGCCCGTCGTCAGCTTTGCGCTGATGACAGGCCGGTCGGTTTCGCCACTAGGCTCCCCGACGTCTAGGCGACCAAGGTTCAGACGTCGGCTCGCTGCCACCCGGCACTATGCGGCCGTCCATGACCTTGTATCGTCCTTGTCGTCTCAATCAAAAACGCGTTGGATCCCGTAGCGTTACAGTTGCCAGCGGGTTGTTCGTTCAGTAGCGCCGCGGATTGGGGGCTGCCGGCGCTCGCGCCTGCGGGGCCGCCCCGGCCTCCTTGCCGCGCTTCTGCGCCCCTTCCGCTGCCTGGCCGAGGCCGGTTTCGACGTCGAAGAGACCGTTCGAAGCCTCGGTCAGGGAAGCCACGGCCATCGCCACCTCCTGAGCGGTCAACGGCCGCGTCTCTTGGCGTTCGTTCAAGAAACGCTCCCAGAACTCGAACGACTTGTTGAGCTGGGCCCGCGTGGCCTCAAGCTTCGCCACCTGCGTCGCCGCCGAGCCGAAGCTCCGCGCTGGCCGGTACTGGAGGAAGATGAGGAACGCGATCGCGAGCGTCTCCATGCCGCCGATGATCGCCAGCTTCTTCCAGTCCGCGTCGCCGGCAAGGGCGACGAGGAACGCGATCGCCCCGAAGACCGCCAGGAGGAACACGAGCAGGACCGAACCCAGGAAGACGTAGTAACGAAGGCGGATGTAGTGATGGGCCTCATCCAGGGTGCCGTCAAGGACGGGCGGCGTGAGGCGGACGTTGGGCCGGGGCGCCGCCACGCGGCTGTCCGCGGGCCTCGCAGGCGGAGGCTCGGGCGGAGGCGGCGGGCTGGCAGCGGCCTGGGGCGGAGGGGATGCCTGTGAAGGCTGCGGCCGCGATCCAGTGCCCGCGGGAGCAGCGTTCATCAGCCTTTCGGCCAGCGATCGTTCGCCGCTTCCTGCCACTGGTCGCATCTCGGAGGTCGGGCGGTCCACGGAAGCCATGCCCATCAGCCGCTCGGCCAGGCTTGGCCGCGGCTCCCCTACGGGCTCTTCGTCTTCCTTCTCGGCGGGGTTTGCATCGGACTGGTTCTCGGTCATGATCCCCTCAGAGAGCGGCTGCATCGACGGCGCCCGCTCGATCCTGCTTTCTTAACTTAAAGAGTGGAACGCCGAGAATGTTACCGGTTATCGGTACTCCTGTCATGCGAAAGCTTCGCCTGCGCCTAAATCGCCACGACGAGGCTTAGCCCAGGAACCGCATATCCAGGGCGTCCCCAGCCTGGAGATCGACGTCCTTCAAGGCTCCGCCCGCCATCTCAATGACCGAACGCGCACGCCGGGCCGCCGACAGGCGGAACGGGGCGAGGTCCCGGACGACCTTGAGCACGCGATCGTTTTTGTCCAGAAAGACGACATCGATGGCGAAGCGCATGAAGGCGGTGTGGATGGAGGAAGCGGGCCGCAGGATGATGGCTTCGCCCGTGGGCAAGGACGCCCGGCCCAGGAGGCCGCGCATCCTTGCCCACGGGCTGGCCGCGAGGAAGGCGTCGGCTGCAACGACCTGGCCGGTGCGGGTGTTCCTTATTTCGTAGCGCATGCTTCTGAAAAGGGGGCATTACCCCTGTGGCAGTGCCCTTCGCCTTACAGTTGCATGTATTCTTAGGGACGAAGCTTGACGAACGCCATACGCCTCTCCGCCCTCGCGCTCCTCTCCGTCCTGGTCTCCCTCGCGGCGCCGCGGCTTGCGACCGTCCGCGCCGATGGGGAGCTGCAGGTCAGCGTCCGCAACGTCGACGCCTCCAAGGCCCCCGTTTTGCAGTTCCTGGCCAAGGTGGTCGACCAGAACGGAAGGCCGGTGACGGGCCTGGGCCCGAACGCCTTCTCGCTCAAGGCCGGCGACAAGGACATCCGCATCACGAGCGTGCAGTCG
>DATMBD010000469.1:0-3478 GCA_035559355.1 Dehalococcoidia bacterium | reverse complement strand
CCCGTGTAATGGAAGAGCCGCCACGTTCGATAGCCGATCAGCCTCTGTCCGTAGGTCGTGGCCGTGAGAGCGACGGCGAGATAGAGGGCCAGGATGCCCAGCGCCGTCGGCAATGGACGCCATTCAGAAACGAAAGGAAACAGGACGGCTGCGAGGCTGAAGGGCACGTGGCGGTTGAGCAGCACGAGCGCGACGTGGAGGCCGAGAACGGCGAGCGCCGCCAGGGTCAGTGACCGGTGGGCCTCGTACACCCAAGGACGGTTAATCGTCCCGTCCAAG
The DNA here is from genome assembly GCA_035559355.1 of Dehalococcoidia bacterium. GTDB lineage: Bacteria > Chloroflexota > Dehalococcoidia > DSTF01 > WHTK01 > WHTK01. Next base: position 3,199 of record DATMBD010000469.1, on the reverse strand, counting down.
AGGCGGCTCTTGAGGGAGATGCCCGCGAAGACGGACGTCGTGAGCAGGATGTAGCTCGCGAGGCCGGCCGCCCGGATGAATTGCCAGAGGACAAGATCCGCGTCGCCGCTCATAACGCAGCTCAGGACGCGCGCGTTCGCCCGTGCGTCCTCGGAATCGGCGTGGGCGTGGCTTCCGAAGGAAGGCTAGGCGATGGCTTCGATGCGGCGGTAGCCTGGGGCGAGGGCGAAACCTGCGCCTGGGCCCGCTGCTCGCGCCCCTTCGCGTCATGCGCGCTGAGGCCCGCCCAAATTGCCATCAGCAGCGCGATCGTGCCGCCGGTGAGGTAGAAGCGCGCTTGCCGCAGCCGGCTCCGCGGTCGCATCACTCGCCCTCCTCTTCGGCGCGAAAGCGCCTCGAATTGCGTCCAGGCCAGGGCCAAGCCTCGCGTCCATCATCGTCGTCATCCTGGCGAACGGCCGATGACCGCGGCGCAGCCGTAGGCGGCTGGCCCTTTGCCGGCCGCGATTTCAGCGCGTGAACAATGGACGCTCCACCCCAAGAGACCGCGCGGGCCCCGTTTGCGGCCACGACTGGGCCAGTAACCGTGAAGGCCAGCGCCACGAGGGCGGAGATGGCCAGGGCGCGCCGTTTAGTCATCCGCGGTCCGTCCACGTGGAAAACGATACCGCCGAACTACTAAGGAAATGTTGCCAGACTTTGAAATGACCTCGAGCCGGGAGTCGGCGGGCAGTGAGGTGGCGCGGTCGGGTGGTGCCCCCAAGGGGATTCGAACCCCTGTTTTAGCCTTGAAAGGGCCACGTCCTAGTCCCCTAGACGATGGGGGCGGGTCTAGCGCCTGACCGCGGTTGGCGGCCTCGAGAGCCAGAGACGCTCTGCCTCTAGCGTAGCATGACGGCCCTTGAGGCTCAGCAGCACGGCGCCCAAGCCCCTGTGCTGAGTGCGCCGACGCGATTTAGGCCGGCTCCGGGGCGGCAGCGACGCTGGCGACTCCGATCTGCTCCAGCAGGCCCAGGAGGTCCCACTCCCCCCAGCGCTCTACGATGCGGCCGTCTTCAACGCGGGCGATATGGATTTCGGTCATCATCACTGCCTTGCCCGTGGGCGGATGGCCGCGGAAATCGCCGGTGTGGGTGCAGTGCACCGAGACCCGGTCGATGACCATGTCGCCGTCGGCGAGCAGCGCTTCCGTCGTCTTCTCGAGGTCGGGGAACGCCTTTCGGAAAACTTGCAGCGTCTCGAGGTAGCTTTGCCGGTCGGAAGGGAAGCCCGGCCAATGCTGCACGTATTCCGGGGCGAGCACTGCATCGAAGACGGATGTGTCTCCCGTCTGCCAGAAGCGCTTCATCGCCTCGCCGAAGCGTCGAATGACGGCTTTGTTGCTTTCGGTTGTCATCGCCAATCTCCTCTAGCTGAAGTCGTGGCCCTCATAATGCCACGGGCGTTCGGCGCGCGTGGGGGATGTGGTCAGGGCTTGGCCAAAGGCTGGCGCCCGCTGCTGTTATAATGTGGCCGCTCCAACTCGCGGGTGGCGGGCGCGAGAGGGCGGTTGTCTATGGCAAAGACCGGAGCGCGCGTCCGCCCAGGCGCGAGAGCCGGCCGGCCCCGTTCCAGCGCCTGGCAGCCGGTCGGACGCAGGCGGCAAGGCCCGTCTCCAACATCGCTTGCGATCGCCTGGCTCCTCCGGCTGGAGACAGCCGGGTTGGCGCTTGCCGCGTCCGTGCTGGCCTCCGGCGTCTGGATAGCTGCCGGACGGAGCGCGGGCCCGCTGGACGGCATCGTCCGGCTCTTCGGCCTGCAGACCTACCTTGTGCTTGCCCTTTTCGCTGCCGCTGGCGTTCAGCTCTGGCGCCGCGACTTCCGCCTCCTTTTCCGCTATCCGCGCGCTCTCTTCGCCGCCGTGCCCGGCTTCCTGTTCGCCGCCGGGGCCCTGGCGCACTTCCGGCCCGATTGGAACCTCGGCGCATACTCGCTCGCGGACGTTACGGCCGGGGGCAGGATCGGAGAGGCGCTCTCGCACGGCGTCCTGGGCATCCTCGGCTGGCTGGTGAGCGGGCTGGCCCTCATCGTCATCGCCTGGCCGGAGGGAGTGAAGTCGGCAGCCGATTCGACGCCTGGAGTCCTGGCTACGGTGTGGAGCTGGCGCATCCCCCAGCGCGCCCTGCGTACCCTGGGCGTGATGCTCGACTTCGCCTTCCCGACGAAACCGCCTCCGGACGAGCGGCCGGCTCAGAACGCTCCAGCCTGGCTGCCGGAGGACGAAGACGAGTTCGAGGAGGAGCCGCAGCCTCTGGCCGTTCGCGTCGTCGAGGAGCCGGAAGTGCCGGACTCCCGCCTGAAGCAGGCCGAGCTGCCGGTGAACTGGTGGGCGCCGGAATCAGAGGCAGGCGAAACAGAAGGAGCGCAGGCGCCGCGCCAGGTCGCGTCCGCCTGGAAGCTGCCGCCGCTTGACCTGCTGGCGACGGCGCCTCCAGGCGACGAGTCCGCGCGGCCGGACAACGCCCTGCGCGCCCAGGTGATCGTCGAGACGCTGGCCAGCTTCGGAGTCGACGCCCGCGTGGCCGCCTACCACGAGGGCCCCGTCGTGACGCAGTTCGACGTCGAGCCCGGCTGGGACATCAAGTACAAACAGGTCCCGGAGCGCGACAAGGACGGGAAGCCGGTCCTGGACAAGGACGGCAAGCCAAAGGTCCGTCTGGAGGAAGTCTCCCGCACCCGCGTGCGCGTCAACCAGATCACCAGCCTGGCCAACGACCTCGCCCTGGCGCTTGCCGCGCCTTCCCTGCGCATCGAGGCGCCGGTGCCCGGCCGCTCCGTCGTCGGCATCGAGGTGCCGAATTCCTCCGCTTCTGTGGTAACCCTGCGCAGCGTGATCGAGACGCCGGCGTTCCAGCGATTGGCGAGCCGGACGAAGCTGGCGCTGCCGTTGGGAAAAAGCGTCTCCGGCGAGCCTGTCGTCGCCGATCTCACGAAGATGCCCCACCTGCTCATAGCCGGCGCCACCGGCAGCGGCAAGAGCGTCTGCATCAACTGCATCGACGCCAGCATCCTCATGCAGTGCCGGCCGGAGGAGGTGCGCTTCGTCATGATCGACCCGAAGCGCGTCGAGTTGGCCGGCTTCGCCATGATCCCGCACCTTGCCTTCTCGAACATCGTCGTTGATGTCGAAAAGGTAGTGGGCACCCTCGGAGCGGTTCTG
>DATMBD010000468.1:0-2846 GCA_035559355.1 Dehalococcoidia bacterium | reverse complement strand
CGACAGCAGGCTCCTGCGCACCCAACCATGGACCGGACACGAATGGGTTGGCGGAGAGGACGCCGGTCTGGGAGCGGACGCTGGCGGCGACTATCGTGTCTGCCGCCAAGAAGCCGCTCGCGCGCGTGGACGTCCGGCTTGGCGCAAAGCTAGCGTAGAAGGCCGCGAGGACAACCAGACCGATGACTACCGCGTGAAAGAAGGGCCTTCGTGTCCGCCCGCTGCTGCTATGCCTGGCCGTTAGTCCCGCTCGGCGGGGCTGGGGTCTGGGCCGAGGATGCCCGCTTGGCGTTAGCGAAATACTACGTTACCTCCGGATAGCGATTGGTCGGGCGCTCAATTGCACCCCCAACCCACTCGTTAGCCTGCCTTCCGTAGTACCCGGAGCATTCTACACCGCAATGTCAACACTTCTTAAACGCCGCCGCGACATAACACGAGATATATGAAACCTTTGTATGGTCATTCGATGCATCGAATAGCTAGTTCGTAGCGGCAGCTAGTTCTCGCTCAACTCGCGATTGTGCCCCGGCTGGCATAGAATTTCCCCGTCTCCCCGCGCGGAGACCCACGCCAGGCCGAGGAGCGCTAGATTCAGACCCTGACTTTACCGGCCCTGCCCAGGGCCGTCCTGCGCAGCAAGCCCATTGCCATCGCCCTGGACTGGTGCGGCTTGGCTTTCACGGCCGCCGTTGGCCTGATTGCCGCCCTCTACTACGTCCGCGCCCCTGACCACCTCCGCCCCATCTTCGACGATAGCTACATCACGCTGACTTTTGCCCGCAATCTGGCGGACACGGGCAAGCTCAGCTTCGACAGCGTGAACTGGACCACGGGCGCCACCAGCCCCCTGCATGTGTTCCTCCTCGCCGGCCTTCTCAAGCTCGGCGCCGCCCCCTTCTTCACGACGATTGCGTTCGGCGTCGCCTGCAACGCCGCCCTCGCGGCCGGCGTTTACCTCCTCGCCTGGGCGTTGTTTCGCTCCCGCCTCGCGTCCCTGCTGGCGGCGCTCGCCATCTCCTTCACGAGTTACACCGCCCTCGATGCAGGCAACGGCCTGGAGACCAGCCTCTTCATGGCCCTGCTCGCCTTCGCGCTAGCCTCCTACTTCCTCGATCGCACGCCGCGGGGACGGGCGGTCACCGGCTTTCTCATTGCCCTGCTGGTCCTGACGCGGCCGGAGGGCGCCTTCATGCTGCCTGCTGTGGTCATCTACAGATGGATCGAGCGCGCGCCCGGCGAACCCCTACGAGATTACGTCCGCGACTGCGTGCTCCTCGCCGGGCCTGGGACCCTGGCTGTGGCGGCGCTCGCCCTCTACTCGCTCGTCGTCAGCGGCTCCATCGGCGGCACGGCGACGGCAAAGATGCGCTTCTTCCGCGAGGACGAGCAGCCCCTGGGCGACAAAATCGGCGCCGTCCTGTATAACATGGGCCTCTTCCTGGCCTCGATCGTCCCCCTTGCCGCTCTGGCGGCGATCAAGCTTCAGGCACGCCAGTGCGTGTTGTTCGGCCTCGTTTTGCTGCCGATGGTGGTCGCGTACACCGTCCTCTTCCCCGGTGGCTTCGGCCATTACTTCTATCGCTACCAGCATCCGGTCCTGCCCATCCTCGCCGCCCTCGCCGGCGGGGGCGCGGCCCACCTCATTTCGGTCGCCGTCAGCCACCGCGATTACGTCGTCAAGGCCTTGGTCGTCGCCGTCCTTGCCATCGCCGCCTATCCAACGTGGACGCAATACGAGGCTTGGCGGGATACGTACCGTCAGGCGTCAAACGAGACCTACTACGACCTCGAAGCGATGGCAAAGGACCTCAATACCATCGTGCGGCCGGGCGAGGTTCTCGCCGCCCACGATATCGGCGCTGTCGGCTACTTCGGCCGCTTTCAGGTCCTGGACACGGTGGGCCTCGTCAACCCGGACGTCACGCCCTACCATGAAGGGCGCCGCTTCCCGGCCTACTTCGAGACCGTCCACGTCGACTACCTGCTCACCTTCCCTGACTGGGACTTTTTCTTCTTCGGGCTCGATCCTGACAACCATCCCGAACGCTTCCAGTTCGTGAAGGAGTACCCGGGCGGCCCTATCCGCCAGTCCCCATACCGTCTCTACCGCGTCCTCGACCGCTGAGCCCTGAGTCGAAGGCAAATGCGCCCGGGTTTCCCCGTCTGGCCTCGAGTGCCTGGGGAAGCGGAAGCGTAGATGAGCGGGTAAATCGACCTGCAGACCCAAAGCCCACTACACTAGCGCCATGACCGCTGCCCGCGCTCCGGAGGCTCCCCATGGCGAGCCGACGGCCGTCGCCTCGATGTTCGGCCGCATTGCCCGCCGCTATGACCTCCTCAACCACCTTCTGTCGCTCGGGCTCGATATCGGTTGGAGGCGGCTGGCGGCGGACCTCACCCGGCTCCGTCCCGGCGACCGCGCCCTGGACGTCGCCAGCGGCACCGGCGACCTCGCGTTCGAGCTCGCGAAGCGGGTGGGTCCCAGCGGCTTGGTTGTGGGCATCGACATCACGCGCGAAATGCTGGTCCTGGGCCGTGCCAAGGGCGCCAAGCGGCGCCAGCAGCGCGTGGACCATCACGAAGGCGACGCGATGGCTCTCCCGTACAAGGACGGAAGCTTCCAGGCCGTGACCATGGCCTTCGGGGGCCGCAACGTGCCCGACCTGGGCGGCGCCTTCAGGGAGATGGCGCGCGTCCTGGCACCGGGCGGCCGAGCCGTCTTCTTGGAGCTGAACCGCCCCAAGCTCTGGGGCTTCCGCCATCTCTTCGACTGGTACTTTCACACCTTTTCGCCGCTCGTCGGCGGGCTTATCTCAGGCGACCGCTCGGCTTACGAGTACCTG
>DATMBD010000467.1:0-3328 GCA_035559355.1 Dehalococcoidia bacterium | reverse complement strand
AGTCGAAAAGGCAGTCGAATATTACGCGCACCACCTGCAAACGGAGCTCCGCGTAGCGAGCTACCGTCACCGGGAGCGAACGCCCCCGACGCAGGTGGCGGCGGCGGTCGCGGAGATCAGGGCATCAAACTTCATATTCGCGGGCCCTGGCAGCCCCACCTACGCCATTCGCCATTGGCGTGGTTCGCCGGTGTGGGAGGCAGTCGTGCAGCGCTTTGAGGAAGGGGCCGACCTCCTTTTCGCCAGCGCCGCGTCCATCGCCCTTGGCTCCCACTCGCTCCCCGTCTACGAAATCTACAAGGCCGGCGAGGACCCCTTCTGGGTGGAAGGCCTGGACCTGTTCTCGCGTTTCGGGCTCAACCTCGCCATCGTTCCCCATTTCGACGACGCCTCGGGCGGCGAGAATTACGATTCGCGCTTCTGCTACATGGGCGCGCAGCGCTTCGACATCCTCCAGTCCTGCCTCCCGCCTGAGGTGACGATCCTCGGCATCGACGCCTACACGGCCGTCTGCTTCGATCCGGCTACGGCGACGGCGAGCGTCTCGGGTCAAGGGGGCATCACTCTCCTGGGAGAAGGGGGAAAGCGCACCTTCGGCCCCGGCAGCGAAGTGCCGTTCGATGCCTTCCGTTCGGGAACGCGAGAAGTGGTCAGGACGTACGACCAGACGGCGCGCATTTCCGGATACGAGTTCAGCGACAACCCCAAGGACTGGGACCATGACCCCCTTGCCGCCCTCAGCCGGCGGATAGAAGACCTGGGCGCGCTGAGCGAGAGCGAAAAGGTAGACCTCATCGCCCAGATACAGGGACTGCGGCGGCAGCCGGACCCCGATGCCGAGAAAACGGAGGCTCGCCTCGTTGACTTGGTGCTCGAGCTGAGGGCGGCGCTGCGAGCGGAAAAGCGGTTCGACGTGGCGGACAAGGCGCGTGACCTTCTGGACAGTCTCGGCTTCGAAGTGGGCGATACGCCCCAGGGTGCGCGTTGGACCAAGCGCTGAACCCCATCGTTCGCCGCATCCCGGTTAGAGGGATCGAGCTTTCGATCAGGGAATGGACCGGCTCCGGCAAACCATTCCTGCTCGTGCACGGCCTTGCTTCGAACGCTCGCACCTGGGACCGCGTGGCGCGGAGGCTGAGCGCGGCCGGCCACTACGCCGTTGCCGTCGACCAGCGCGGCCACGGCTTGAGCGACAAGCCCGACGCCGGCTACGGCTTCGAAGACGTGACTGCGGACCTCAAGGCGCTGATCGAGGCGCTGGCGATGGAGCGGCCCATAATCGCCGGCCAGTCCTGGGGTGGCAACGTCGTGATGGCGTTCGCGGCCGCCTATCCGGAGCTGACGTCCGGCCTCGTGCTTGTCGATGGCGGCTTCATCGACCTTTCGGCGGCTCCGGGCGCGACCTGGGACTCGGTCGCTCAGAACCTTCGCCCACCCGACCTCTCCGGTAGGTCGGAACAAGACCTCAGGCAGTGGATGCGCGACGCCCATCCGCACTGGGACGACGAGCAGATTGAAATGCAGTTCGGGAATTTGGAAGTCCTCGCGGACGGCAGCGTGCGCCGGCGTCTGAGCCTGGACAACCACATGCAGATCCTTCGCGCCATGTGGGAGCAGAAGCCCTCCAGCCTGTACGGCCGCATCAAGGCGCCGGTGCTGATCGCGGTGGCCGACTCGGGAGACCCAGAGCGGCGGCGGCGACGTCTTGAGGAAATCGAACGCGCGATGCAAATCCTCCCGCGCGCCCGGATGCGCCACTTCCCCGGCGCCGACCACGACATCCACGTCGACCAGCCGGACGCCCTCGCTGATTGGGTGCTGGCGGCATTGTCCGAGGGCTTCTTCGCCTAGCTCCCCGCCTCGGCGGACAAGCGAGCCCGGGAAAGACGATGACTCTCCCGGCCTGGCCGCGGGCCCGTCGACGGCGCGTCAACTAAAATCGATCCGTATGGACGTTGCCCTGGTGGGACTTGCGGCGTCGGGAAAGACGACCCTGCTGAGGGCGCTGGCAGCCGGGCACCTGCCTCACCATCCCAACCCCAACGAGCCGGCGGTGGCTGTCGTCAAGGTGCCAGATGAACGGCTCGACCGTCTGGCAGCGCTGGTGGGCGCCAAGAAGACGACGTACTTGGAGCTGCGGCTGCTGGACTTCCCTTCCTTCAGCGTTGGCAAAAAGGGGCCCCCGCCGCAGCTGCTCGCGACGCTCTCGACGGTCGATCTGCTCGTGCACGTTGTCCGGGCGTTTACGGACGCCTCCGTCCCCCATCCGCTCGAGAGCATCGACCCAGAGCGGGACGTCGCCGCGCTGGACCTGGAGCTCGCCTTCGCTGATCTGGGCATCGTTGAGCGCCGCATCGAGCGGTTGAAAGCGGAGACGCGGTCGCTGGCCGCGGGGGCACGGGGCGCCAGGGAGCGCGAGCTGGCGCTGCTGGAGCGCCTGAAGCAGGGCCTGGAGGCTGAGGTCCCGGTGCGGGCGATGGGGCTCTCCGATGAGGAACGTTCCCTGCTCTCCGGCTACAACCTGCTCACCGCCAAGCCGATGCTCATCGTCCTCAACATCGACGAGGCCGAAGCCGGCCGCCACGCCGAAATCGAGGCCGAAGCGCGCGGTCGCCACGGCAGGCCCGGAACCGCGGTAATCGCGGTGGCGGCCAAGCCGGAGGCGGACGTGGCGGAGTTGCCGCCCCAGGAGGCCGAGGAGTTCCGGCGGGAACTGGGCCTGCCCGAGAGATCGGCCGCGGAGCGCCTGCTGCAAGAGGCCGTCTCGCTGCTCGGACTCATCACCTTTTACACGGCCGGCCAGCAGGACACGCACGCGTGGTCGGTGCCGGCGGGTACCCCGGCCGTAAAGGCAGCCGGCAAGATCCACACGGACATCGAACGGGGATTCATCCGCGCAGAGGTGATTGGGTGGAGGGAGTTGCTGGAGGCGGGATCGCACGCGGAGGCGAAGCGGCGGGGCGTGCTGCGGCTGGAGGGCAAGGCCTACGAGGTGCAGGACGGCGACGTCATCAACGTCCTCTTCAATGTCTAAGAGCGAGTTCGACGGCCCTGGTCAAGAACGCGATGACGCCGTTGGCCAGTCCCTGATCGGCCCCGGAAGCTCGCTCGGCTTCGGAGATTCCTTGTCCCACCGCCGCGTGCGTGGCATGTTGGTGCTGTGAACGACGTCGGACGAGAAATCGCGGCTGAGGTGCTCCGCGCGGCCCGCCAGGGGCCGCCGGTGCTTGTCGCCACGATCATCGCGGCGCCGGAAGGCGCGCAGCCGGCGCCCGGCGCGAAGCTCCTGGTGCGGCCGGATGGCTCCACCTTAGGGAGCTTCGGCGGC
>DATMBD010000466.1:0-4234 GCA_035559355.1 Dehalococcoidia bacterium | reverse complement strand
GGAGGAGTACCGCGCCTTCAAGCAGGCCGCCTCCTACCTGCGGGAGCTGGAGGAGGCCGGCCACCGCTCCTTCACGCGCGTCGCGCCGCCGCCGGCCGACTGGCTGCCCACGGGTCTGGAAAAGGTCACGCTCAAGAAGCTGCTCCAGGCCTTCGCCAAGGCCATCGAACGGCTGCCGCCGGCGCCGGAGCCCGAGCGCCTGCAGCGTCAGGTCCTCAACATCGCCGAACGGCGCGTCCAGCTGCTCGCGGCCGTGCGCAGCCGCGGCAGCGTCCCCTTCACGCGCCTGATCGCCGACTGCCGAACCCGACTGGAAGCGATCATCACCTTCCTCGCCATCCTCGACCTCTTGAAGACCGACGACCTGCAGGCGGAGCAATCGTCCAGCTTCGGAGAGATCGTCCTTTCGGTGCCAGGAGCCGCCCCTCAGTCCGCCGCCACCGCCTGACGGCAGGCATCCCCTCATCCGCCCGCGACACCGCCGGCCGCCCTCGGCCGTCGTCGTAGCTATTCGACCCTTCGCTCGCCACGCCTCAGGTCATCGACGTCCGCGTCTGACCTTGGGCGGAACCGGCCTCTCAGCCTCCTCGATCGATCGGCTGCGCCGGAGGGCCCCGCCGTGCCATCGAAGTGCGAACTTGCCGTGACGGCAAACGCCCTGCGGGCTCCAAGAGCGGAGGCCGTTTTTTGGGTTGGCTCTGGTTAGCTCGGGAACAGGACCGCCGCCACGCTGTCCGTCACCTCGAACAGCGGCGCCGGATAGAGGCCCACGAAGAAGATGCCGGCGGTGAGCGCTACCACGGCGCCCTGGGTGACCAAAGGAATGCGGAATCGCGTCATGTCCGGCGGCTCGCTCACGTAGATCTGACGAATCACCTGCAGGTAGTAGTAAAGGGAGATGAGGCTCGCAACCACCGCCAGCGCCGCCAGCCAGTAGTAGTCATTTTGGGCCACGGACTGGAAGAGGATGAACTTCGTCAGAAATCCCGCGAAAAGCGGCATACCCGCCAGGGAAAACAGGGCTACGGCCGTCACCGCCGCCAGAAGCGGCGCCCGGTCCGACATGCCCCGGAAGTCTCGAATCTCCTCGGCGCCCGTTTCGTTGTGGTAGGCGATGATGGCGATGAACGCCGCCAGGTTCGTGATTACGTATCCGGTCATGTGCAGCAGCAGCGCGCTCGACACCTCCGGCGAGATCGCCGTGATGCCCATGAGCATGTAGCCGACCTGGCCGATGCTCGAATACGCGAGCAGGCGTTTGATGTTGTGCTGCTGCAAGGCGACGACGTTCCCGACCACCATCGTCAACGCCGACACAGCGGCCACCATGAACTGCCAATCATCGACCACGGGCATGAGGGCGCTGCTGAACAAGCGCAGGAGCAGCGCGAAGCCTGCCGCCTTCGAGGTCGCCGACAGGTAGGCGGTGATGGGCAGAGGCGCTCCCTCGTAGGCGTCCGGCGTCCACATGTGGAACGGCACCGCCGCCACTTTGAACCCCAGCCCGGCCACGATCAGCGTCAGGCCCAGGAGCGTCCCCAGAGTAAACCCGGAGGTGCCGCTCTCGAACGCTTCCTTGATCTCGGAATACGTGGTGCTGCCACTCGCGCCGTAAATGAAGCTGATGCCGTACAGAAGCAGCGCCGACGCGAAGGCGCCGAGCAGCATGTACTTCATCCCCGCCTCACCGGAGCGGACATCCCGCTTGGCGTAGGAAACGAGGACGTAGAGGCTGAAGCTGAGCAGCTCCAGGCCGATGTACGCCGTCAGCAGCTCCCTTGCCGACGCCATGAAAATCGCTCCCGCTGTCGATACGGAAAGCAGCGCGTAGTACTCGCCGGGATGGCGCAGCTCGCGCTCCACGAAACCCATCGAGGCGATGACCACGGCGAACGCCGTCGCGATGAAGAAGCAGCGGAAGAACGTCGTGTAGTCGTCGATGGCAATGAGACCGGCGAAGTTGTCCGTCTCGTCCAGATAAGCAAGGGATACGACGAATGCGGCGATCAAGCCCAGGGCTGTGATCACGGGCAACAGCTGCTTGCGGACGTTGGGCATGAGCATGTCCACGGCGACCACCAACAGGGCCAGCCCTCCGAGGATGTACTCGGGGATCAAAAGCGCGTAGTCCAGGTTCAGGCCCTCTCTCATCGTCGGTCTTCAGCCCTCAGCAGCCGCCTTCCGGCCATCAGCCCTTTGCTCTCTAGCGCTCGCCCATCGGCGACGCTCACGATCCAACCCCCGGCAGGAAGTTCACCACCGTCGGCGAAATGCGGTCGACGAACGGCGCCGGCCACAGTCCCATGAAGAGGATGAACGCGATCAGCAGGGCGCCTCCCGCCGTTTCGAACTTGTTCATCTCCTTGAGGCTGCCCCAGCGCTCCTCGTTGAACTGGCCGAAGAAGGAAAGCGCCAGCAGCCTGAAGATGTAGACAGCCGTGATCCCGGCGCCGAGCACCGCCAGGGCGCCGATGACTGGATAACTGCGGAAGGTGCCGACGAAGACGTTGAACTCCGCTACGAAGCCGGAGAAACCCGGCAGCCCCACGGACGTCACGCCGGCGATGAGGAAATAGATCGCGAAGCGCGGCATCTTGCTTGCCAGCCCGCCGAACAGCGCCAGCTCGCGCGTGTGCGCCTGGTCGTACACGGCGCCCACCATGGCGAACATGAGCGCCGTCATCACGCCGTGCGAGAACATCTGCAATGCCGCCCCGTTCACGCCCACCGGGTCCAGCGTCGCCAGCCCCATGAGCACGTAGCCCATATGGCTGACGCTGGAATAGCCGATGACGTACTTGAAATCCGTCTGGCCCATCGCCGAGATCGCGCCATAGAGCACGTTGATCGCCGCCATGCCGATGAGAACCGGCATCCAGAACTCGGCCCCCTCTGGCAGCAGCTGGATGCCCAGGCGCAGGATGCCGAACGCCCCCAGCTTCATCAGCACGCCAGCGTGGAGCATCGAGACAGCCGTGGGTGCGGCCACGTGGCCGTCAGGGGACCACGTGTGGAACGGCCAAAGGCCCGCCAGGCAGCCAGCGCCGACCGCGAACAGCGGGAAGACCACCTTTTGGAAGTCCGTGTCGAAGCCGCCTGCGGCCGCATGCGCATAGAGGTCGGGAAGGTTGAACGTGCCCAGATCCGCTTCGATGAATACCGCGAAGATACCGAAGAAGATCAGCACGGACGCCGCCACGAGCATCACCATCAGCTTCAGGCCGCTGTACTCCTTCGTCCGCACGAAGGTCGGGAAGCGGGTGCTCGAGCCCCACACGGCGATGAGCAGGTACATCGGCAGCACTGCCAGCTCGTAGAAGAAGAAGAAGAAGAAGAGGTCCAGCGACGAGAACGTCCCGAAGACGCCCGTCGTGAGCAGGAAGAACAGGACGAAGAAGTCCTTGTTCTTGTATTCGATCTTCCAGGAGATCAGCGTCCCGGCGAACGTGACGACGCCATTGAGGAGGATCATCACCGCGGCGATGCCGTCGATGCCGAGATGGAGGGTGATGCCGTCCTCGCCCAGGATGCCCACGTTCTCCAGCCAGTCGTAGCGGAGGAGGAACGAGAATTGTTCTTCGCCGTCGCCGTGGTAATCGATGAAGACGTACGCGGAGATCGCGAAGAGCGCAGCGCCGCTCAGGACGGAAATGATGCGCACCCAGTCCTTGCGCTCTGAGGGCACGACGACGAGCAACGCCGCCGTGGCGACCGGAATGACGATTAGCGCCAGAAGTGCGTGTCCTTGCTCCACGTCAACCCTTCACTGAAAAGCCCACGACAGTCAAAACGACGACGCCGAGGATCATCGCCAGGGCGTAGTTCGGCAGCTTGCCCGTTTGTTGGAACTTCAGCAGCCAGCCTACGCCGCCCGTTACCTCCCCAGGCCCGTTTACGCCTGTGTCGTTGACCACGGCGCGATCGAAGAAAGCGATCACCTTCGCCAGGCCCAGGACGATGTTGTTGATAACCCACTGGTAGAAATCGTCGATGTAGAACTTGTTGCGAAAGAGCGCGTACAGGAATGGCAGGCGAGCGCCAGCAGCCCGCGCCGGAGCCATGTCGCCGCTCCATGCCCAGTTGGCCACTGCCAGGCCGCCGATCACCAGCACTGTCGATACGATCGCCATCGGCCAGTCGAACTCGAAGTGTTGGGGCTCGTCAACGAGGGCATGCTCCACGGCCTCCAGGAAGCCTTGACCGAGGCCCATCGCCTTGCCGATCGGCTCGAAGA
>DATMBD010000465.1:0-2167 GCA_035559355.1 Dehalococcoidia bacterium | reverse complement strand
CCGCGAGTTGCAGGAGCATGAATGCGTGACCGTGCTCCAACTCATGGAGCTGCAACGCCATGCCATGCTGATGTACACGAGCTGCGGCTGGTTCTTCGACGAACTCTCCGGCATCGAAACGGTGCAGGTGATCGCCTACGCCGGGCGCGTGCTGCAGCTCGCCCGCGAGCTGTTTGGCAAGGACCTCGAAGGGCCGTTTCTGGAGCGGCTGCAGAAAGCGAAGAGCAACCTGCCCGATCACCGCGACGGCCGGCAGATCTACCTCCGCTGGGTCAAGCCGGGCGTCGTTGGCTGGGACCAGATCACCGCGCACTATGCCGTCAGCTCGCTGTTCGCCGAGTACGCCGAGACGTCGCGCGTCTTCTGCTACACGGCAGAGCGTCGCGACTACCACAGCCTGGCGGCCGGTAAGGCGCGGCTGGTCGTCGGCCGGGCGCGCGTTCGCTCTGAGGTCACGCACGAAGAGCGTGAGATGACTTTCGGCGTCCTGCACTTCGGCGACCACAACGTCAACGGCGGGGCGTGTGAGTTTCCGGGCGACGAGGCCTATCGCAAGCTCCTTTCCGAACTCACCGAGACGTTCGAGCGCGCCGACTTCCCGCAAGTGCTGCGCCTGCTCGACCGCGGCTTCGGCGAGTCCACGTACTCGCTGAAATCACTTTTCCGCGACGAGCAGCGCAAGGTCGTCGATCGCGTCCTGCAGGCGCGGCGGGCCGAGGCGGAGGCGGTCTACCGCCGGCTCTTCGAGGACAACCTGCCGACCATGCGCTTCCTGAGCGACATCGGCGTGCCGCTGCCCAGCTATCTGCGCACCGCGGCGGCGTTCATCATCAGCACCGACCTGCACTGGGCCTTCAAGGACGACGACCCTGACCTGGAGCACATTCGCTACCTGCTCGACGAGGCCAAGCGGTGGGACGTGACACTGGACACGCCGGGGCTGGCGTTTCAGCTCCGCTCCACGCTTCGCAAGATGGCGCGGCGTTTCGAGGGCCAGCCCGACGACCTGCCGACGCTTCTTTCCCTCGAACAGGTCGTAGACCTGGCGCGGTCGCTGCCGTTCGAAGTCGATCTGTGGGAGCCGCAGAACGTCTACTTCCGCCTGATGCACAACCTCCTGCCGGAACTGGAGGCGCGGACGCCCGGCGACGAAGGCTGGCTGACGTGGCTGCAGCATTTCCTGGAGCTAGGCCAGAAGCTCGGCATCCAGGTCCGCGACCTCAAAAAAAAAGTAGATGAGCTGCAGCGAGCGCCGACTCTGGCGAGCGTCCTCGACGAAATCTTCAGCCGCACGCGCGTTCCATCCGCCACCTACCGCCTCCAGGTCACAAAGGACTTCCCCTTCCAGCGGGCGCAGGCAGTGCTGCCGTACCTGCACGAGCTGGGCGTCACCGACTGCTACCTCTCGCCGATCCTCCAGGCGTGCCCAGGGAGCGGGCACGGTTACGACGTCTGCGACCACTCGCGCATCAACGAGGAGCTAGGCGGGCGCGCCGGCTTCGATGCGTTCGCGGCCGCACTGGCGCGGCTGCGCATGGGCCTGATCCTCGACACGGTACCGAATCACATGGGCATTGGCCGGCACAACGCCTGGTGGGTGGACGTGCTCGAGAACGGGCCAAGCTCGCTCTTCGCCGACTACTTCGACATCGACTGGCACCCTGTGAACCCGAACCTGCAGAATAAGGTGCTGCTGCCGGTGCTCGGCGACCAATATGGCGCCGTACTGGAGTCCGGCCAGATCAAGCTCGCCTACGAGGACGGGGCGTTCTTCCTCACCTATTACGACCACCGCCTGCCGCTGGCGCCTTGCACCTACGGCATGGTGCTCGAGCTGCGCCTGGCGGAGCTGAGGCAGCAGCTCGGCGAGGCGAACGAGTACGTCCAGGAGTTGCAGAGCATCCTGACGGCCATCCGTCACCTGCCTAACCGCAACGCTCCCGAGCCGGGCGCTGTGGCCGAGCGCGCCCGCGAGAAGGAAGTGATTAAACGGCGGATCGCGGCGCTGGTGCAGGCCAGCCCGGAAGTGCGCGCCGCCATCGACGAGACGGTCCACGTCTTCAACGGCCGGCCGGGTGAGGTCGCCAGCTTCGACCTGCTGGACGCGCTGCTCGACGCGCAGGTGTTCCGCCCGGCCTTCTGGCGGGTAGCGACCGAAGAGATCAAC
>DATMBD010000464.1:0-2248 GCA_035559355.1 Dehalococcoidia bacterium | reverse complement strand
GCGGGCGCCCGACATGTTGACGCCAAGGCCGAGCGCCTCGATCTGGCGGCCGATGGCGGTGCGGTGAACGCGCACAGCCCGCAGCATGGCCAGCACAACTTCGATGGCGTCCACATCCGTTCCCGGTTGCTCCTCGCCGTAACGCAAGGCAGAGGCGTGCAGCATCTCTTCCGCCTGGGCCTGGGCTTCGATCGCCTCCGCGATGGGGTCTTTCGTGGCGATGCCGTCGTGATTTGCCGGGGCCATGGGTCTCCTTCGATTCGTTCTCCGCTTTCGCTTGTGTATCGAACCTGTCGACTTAGCTTAGCAGAGATTTTCGTTGGCGAAAGGTCACACGCGCCCCCAAAGTTCCTTCGTGGCGATGCGGGCGCCTTCGGCCATTGCGTCGAACTTTGCCCAGACGATCTCCGCGTGGCCGACGCGGGGGCCGAGGCCACAGTCCGTGCCGGCGATGACGTTCTCTCGCCCCACGAGCTTCGCATAGCGCACCAGCCGGTCCGCTACCAGCCGCGGGTGCTCGATCATGTCGCTGATGTGGCCGACGACGCCAGGCATGAGCGACTTGCCCTCTGGCAGCTTCACCTCTTCCCAGACGCGCCACTCGTGCTCGTGGCGGAGGTTCGCCGCCTCGATCGAGTAGCACTCGGCGCGAACCTTCAGAATCAAGTCCAGGATGTCCCGCAGGGGGATGTCGTGCTTGTGCGGGCCGTGGTGGCTGCCCCAGCAGATGTGGAAACGGATGCGGTCCTCTGGCAGGCCGCGGAGCGCGTGGTTGAGGGCGTCGATGCGCATCTCGGCGTACTTGTGATAGTCGGCCACGCTCATCTCCGGGAACATCTGCCAGCCATCGCCGAGGTCCGGATCGTCGATCTGGAGGATGAAGCCGGCTTCGACGATGGCCTTGTATTCCTCTCGCATCGCCTCGGCGATGGCGTAGACGAACTCCTCGTCCGTCTTGTAGTAGGCGTTCGTCATCCAGTGCTCGATGGTGCCGGGGGCCACGGCCGGAAGAAAGGCCTCCTCATAGCGGACCCCCTCTAGCGCCGCCTTGAGATTGGCGATGTCCTCCTGGACGGCCTCGTGGCCGATATACTGCAGCGGCCCAACGCAGAACACTTGCGTGGCCGTGGTGGTAAAGCCGCGGGCCAAGCCCGCCTGACCGCCGAAGGCCGTCCGGCCTGCCGTAAAGAAGCCAGGGAAGTCGGCGTAGTCGCGCAGGTAAATGGTCGCCGGACGCGTCGATGCGTCCACGGTGCGCTCCTCGAAGCCGGTGAGGCGCGTGCGGGCGTAGCTGGAGAAGCTCCGCTTGGACTCCTCGCCGTCGTTGACGATGTCGATGCCGTGGTCGGCCTGGAGGCGAACGACCTCCCTGACCGCTTCGCGGACGCGGGCCTCCAGAGCGGCCGCGTCGTAGTCCTTGCCGCTTTCGCGGGCGACGAGCATTTCCAGGAGATCGGGCGGCCGGGGCAAGGCCCCGGCATGCGAAACGAGAATCCGGTCCGTGCTGCGCTTCATGGAATCGGTAGCCTCGCTTTCGAACGGCAGAAGTTTATGACAGGCGGGCTGCCCGCGACGGGCCTTCCTAGACTACACTGCTGCGGGCTTAGAGGCGCGTTAAGCCGCCAGGGTAATGCCGCCAACTCAGGGCGCCAAGCCTCTACAGGACAGCGGCGAAGCCCGAACGCGAAGCGTTCTGAGGCGTCCTGCCTCTGCCCTATGCCGCGCCGTTTAGGGCGCGGTGTGGCTCGCTACCGTACCGCGGCCTGAAGGCCGCGGCATCGGATTGCGGCCCCAACGCGAGGCGTTCTGAGCTGTCCTGCCTCTGCCCCCATGCCGCACCGTTTAGGGCGCGGTGTGGCCTGCTACCGTACCGCGGCCTGAAGGCCGGCATCCTCGACGGGTTGACTCCACCTACCTATCGGCTCTAAACGAAAGCGGAACTGCACGATGCCGTACTTCCACATATGGTTTGCCACGAAACGGCGAAAGTGGCTCCTTCAAGGCGACGTCCGGGACGCCGCCGTGGAAATTATCACTGCCGTTGCGGGGGAGCGGGGATTTCGCCTCCTTGAGTGCGAGGCAATAGTCGACCATGTCCACCTGCTCCTCAAGGCCGACTCGGGAGACGACCTGCCCTGGGTTCTAAACATGCTGAAGGGGGTCTCCGCCCGGAAGCTTTTCCAACACTTTCCAGAACTCAAACACGACGCCCAGACCGCCAGCTTCTGGCAGCGCGGCTATAACTCGA
>DATMBD010000463.1:0-3805 GCA_035559355.1 Dehalococcoidia bacterium | reverse complement strand
TCGGGCGCCGACATCTTCGGCGGCTCAGGCGGCAGCTCGATCACGCAGCAGCTGGTCAAGAACGTCTACATCCCCCAGGAGGAGCGCCAGAAGCGGACGATCGACCGCAAGCTGCGCGAAACCGTTTACGCGTTGGAGCTGACACAGAACTACTCGAAGGAGCAAATCCTGGAGTGGTACGTGAACCAGATCAGCTACGGCGGGGTATACAACGGCGTGGAGGCGGCAAGCCAAGGCTACTTCGGCAAGCACGCGAGCGAGCTCACGCTGGCCGAAGCGGCGCTCCTGGCCGGCATCCCGCAGTCGCCGGCGGAATACGATCCCGTGAACAACCCGGAGGGCGCTCTCGCTCGGCGCAACGCCATCCTGGACCTCATGCTGCGCCAAGGGCGCATCCAGATCGGCCACGACAAGTACTACACCGTGACCCGTGAGGAAGTGGAGGCGGCCAAGCAGGAGCCGATCAACATCTCGCAGCGCCGCTTCCCCATCGAAGCGCCGCACTTCGTCCTCCAGTACGTCCAACCGCAGCTGGAGGCGCTGTTCGGCAGAGAGAAGCTCCTCCGGGATGGCCTGGTGATAACGACGACCCTGGACCTGGACCTGCAGCGCCGGGTCCAGGAAATCATGGAGAAGCACATTCAGGAGTTCGAGAACATCTCCAACAGCCATAACGGGGCCATGATGGTCATGGACCCCAAGACCGGCGAAGTCTTGGTCATGATCGGCAGCCGGGACTACTTCAACGAGGAAATCGAGGGCAAGAACAACAACGCCCTGGCCTGCAACTCTCCCGGCTCCTCCTTTAAGCCGTTTGCCTACCTGACCGCCTTCCTGGAGCTCGGCTGGGGTCCGGGCACCGTAATCCTCGATACGCCTGTCACCTACAAGGACGCGCTCGGCCGCGCGTTCACGCCTCGCAACCCCAGCTCCAAATTCCAGGGGCCCATCACCATCCGCAATGCCCTCGGCAATTCGCTCAACATTCCGGCGAACAAGGCGGCTGCAGCAGTTGGGCCGCCGAAAATCGTGGCCGAGGCGCGCAAGCTCGGCTTCGTGAACACCTTCCGTCTGGCATCGCAGGGCGGCTGCTCGGCGTCCGATACCTACGGTCCGGCCATCGCCACCGGCGGCGTCAGCGTGACGCTGGAAGAGATGATGTTCGGCTACAGCGTGCTCGCCAACGGCGGCCTCATGCGAGGCATGGCGCCCATCGACCCTGAACGGGCCAAAGAACGCCCCGTCGACCCTGTGGCGATCTTGAAGGTGACGGACGCCAAGGGCGTCACCCGCTTCGATATCGACAAGAACCGCAAGGAGCAGCGCGTCGTCGACCCCGAGTACACGTATCTAATCTGGGACATCCTCTCCGACCCGCAAGCGCAGTGCATAACCTTTGGCTGTGGCGGCATCACGATCCCGGGCTACCGGGCCGGCGTGAAAACCGGCACCAGCGAGCCCTTCGAGGAGGGCCACCGCTGCGCGGGAAAGATCGGCGAGACGTGGGCTTTCGCTTACTCGCCTGACTTGGTCGTCGGCATCTGGGCCGGCAACTCCAACAACGATTGCGTGGTCAATATCTACAGCACGTCAATCTCGTTCCGCTCCGTGCGGGATGCCTTCCAGGCCGCGAGCGCCGGGAAGCCGGTCACGCCTATGCAGAGGCCAGAGGGCGTTGTCGAGGCGGAGGTGTGCGTGCCTTCAGGGTTGAAGCCAACCCCCCTCTGCGGGCGGACGACCAAGGACCTCTTCGTCAAGGAGAGGCTCCCGAAGGAGGAAGACACCTGGTGGCGCCGCGTGCAAATAGACATAAGGACGGGGCTCATAGCCCAGCCGGGGACGCCTCTCCAGTACATCCAGGAGCAGGTGGCCCTGGTGCCGCCGCCGGAATGGTTGCAGACGGCGGAGGACAAGCAGGCCGCCCAGGAGTGGGCGAACGCCCTTGGCATACCCCTGATCACGGATGGCGGCAGCCTGGGCGTGGCCATCGACCCCAACAGCCCGGCGGCGATCTACCTGCCCCGTCCCGGGGCCACCGTTTCAGGCGTTGTCCAGGTGGTCGGCCGGGCGAAGTCGCCGGACTTCCAGCGTTACCGGCTCGAAATCGGGGCGGGTGAGGATCCCAAAACCTGGAGCCACATCGTGACGTCGTCTGACCAGATCGAGGCGGGAGTCCTCGCGAACGTGGACCTCAGCCGGCTTCCACCCGGCGATTACGTCCTTCGCCTCGTCGTCGAGGATCGCCGCCGCGGCGACCTGGTGGCGACAACCCCGCTGAAAATCGCCGCCGGAGGCGCCCCCGGTTCGCAGCCGGCGCCGACGCCCACGCCGCCCCTGCGTCCTTAGTTGGCGGGGCTCGAGAGCGAGGCCAGCAGCCGGTCCAGCTCCGCGACGCTGGTCACGCCGCTGACGCGCTCCACAAACTGCTTCAGCGAGGCGCTCCTTGCCCTCAACTCGGCGACCTTCGGCCCGATGGGGTTCGTGGCAGCCGGGCTGCCGCCAGGTCCCGCGTAGAGGTTGGTGAAAGCGAAGTACGCCTGGTTGAGCTTGCGGATGTAAAATCCGCGGGCCGCCAGGTCCTGCCG
Organism: Dehalococcoidia bacterium; assembly: GCA_035559355.1. GTDB lineage: Bacteria > Chloroflexota > Dehalococcoidia > DSTF01 > WHTK01 > WHTK01. The sequence continues at coordinate 1,220 of DATMBD010000463.1, read as the reverse complement.
CTTCGCCTCCATGAGCGCCTCTGCCTCCTCGATGCGGCCCGCGGCGAGCAGCGCTTCCACCTCGCCGCGCAGCGCCTTGAGCTCGGCGCCGGCGTCAAAGGACGGCGCTTGCGCCCTGGTCGTGGACGGTGAGAGTCCTTCGCCCTGGGCGGCCGGCCAGCGGGCCAGCACGATCCGAGCCAGCTCCCGCCCCGCGAGGTCGGCTACTGTCTCGTTGATGGCCCGCAGGTCGTAACTGTCGTAGTAGTTGAAACCAAGCGGCCGGAAGAAGAGGTAACTGTGAATCCACTCGTGCGCCGCGGTCTCGATGGCGTCGGCGTAATCGCGGGTGTAGTCGATGATGTTCGGGTAGGCGCTCACGCCGCCAGTTTCGACGGCGAGGGCGGAAACGTTTCCTCGCGCTTCCGCCTCAGCCTCGATGCGCTCGATGTCGTTCAGGGTCAGGTCCGGCTGGAGGAGGTCGGTGGACTGGAGGTGGATCTTGTCCCGAAGGGAGATGGCGAGCGTCCGTGGCGAGTCAGCAAACTCGAAGTCCACCGGCGGCCAGACGACGTTCAGGAACGAGCGCGTGATGCCTGCCGACGCAATGGCCCAGGTGAGGCGGCTTTCGAGCGTGGCTTCAACCTGATTCTCGAGGCGGGCGCGTTCGCGGAGGGCCGCCTGCAGCGCTTCGAGGATCGCCGCTTCCGGGGCATCTCCGCGTTGCCTGGCGTCGCTTGCGCGGCGCTCCAAGTCCTGAATCTCGCCCGTAAGGGCGAAAAAGCGCTGCAGGCCTGCTTCCTGTTCGGAGGCGCTCGGGGCGCCTTCGATGAGGCTGCCCGCGAGATAGAGCCATTTGCCTGGGAAGTGCCGCACTTCCCAGGCAGCAATGTTGAACTCGTCTGGTCCGGGGCGAAGATCGAGGGCGGAGTTCAGGCGGTGCGCGCCGAAGAGCGAGCCCGCGATCAGCGCCAACGCCACCGCGAAGGCCGCGCGCTGACGGTTGAGCCAAGTTGCGGGAGAGGAGGAAGCCACCGATTCACCCTACGGCCGTCGGGCGACCGCCAGCAAGGTCGAGGCAGCGGGCGATGCTATAATCGCCAGACGATGGCGGAACGGCTGGCGGCCCGGAGGGTCGCGGCGCAGTCCCAGACCAATCCCTCTGCACCCGCGGCATGGAACCACGCCAGCGCTGGCGCAAGAGCTGTCGCGTACCTGATCGACAGCGCGCTGCTCTTCTG
>DATMBD010000462.1:0-16441 GCA_035559355.1 Dehalococcoidia bacterium | reverse complement strand
GTTGATGAACGAGTTCGCCGCGACAAGGACTACGCTCTCGCTGCCCGCGCCGCCGCCGCCCAGCTGCGCGAGCACGTCAACCGCTACAGGGAAGAACCAAGCCTGCCGAGGGAGCGCTGACTACGGTCCTCGAACTCGCCCTGGGAGACATAGTCCGGCTGCGCAAACCGCACCCCTGCGGCGGAGGAGACTGGGAAGTCGTCCGCCTCGGGGCCGATATCGGCTTGCGTTGCCTCACTTGCGGGCGTCGCGTGCTCCTGGAGCGGGCGGTGCTGGAGAGGCGCATGAAGCAGATGGTGAGCCGGCCCGGTGATCCCCAGGGCCATGGAGCTCGGGGATGACCGAGGTGCAGGCCGCCCCGCGCGCCAGCCGCGGTAACCGGCTCCTGCTCGAGCAGTGGGTCGATCTGCTCCAGGACGACTCATTTCGACGCTACTGGTTGATGCGCCTTGTCAGTCACGGGGCCACGAACGCCCTTGGCTACTCCCTGCTGGTCTTCACGGTGCGGCATTCGGATTCGGCGATTGCCACCGGCGCCCTCCTGCTCACGCTCATCGTTCCCTCGGCGATGCTGGGGGCGATCGCGGGCGTTGCTGTGGATCGGCTGCCGCGGGGACTGATCCTGTTCGCGGCCAATCTCCTGCGGGCGGGGCTTGTCTTTGCGCTTGTTGGCGGAAAGGACACTCTTGCTGGCATTTACGCCGTCTCCCTAGGCCTCGGTGTCGTGACCCAGTTCGCGGTCCCGGCCGAAGCGGCGGTGGTGCCTCACATCGTGCGCAGCCGCCGCCTCGTCGCGGCGAACTCGTTCATCAACCTCGGCACGCTGGCGAGCCAGGTCGCGGGGATGCTGGTCATTGCCCCCATCTTCCTCAAGACCACAGACGGCGACGCGCTCCTTTTCCTGCTCGTCGTTCTGTTCGCCGTCTCCGCGGCCCTGATCACCGTCATCCCTCAGTTTCACTTCACGTCTACGGACGAGGCGCGCGAGGTTTCCCTCCGGGCGGTGCGGCGGGAATTCGCCGAAAGCTGGCTGCACCTTGGCCGGGACCCGATAGCGTTCCTTGCCCTCGTGCTGCTCGTCGTGACCAGCATCTCGACCCTGATCATCGGAACGATGCTGCCCAAGTTCTCGTCCGGCGTGCTGCACATCGCGCCGGAGAACATCGTCTTCGTCCTCGCGCCGGTCGGGATCGCGGTCTTCCTCGGGCTGCGAAGCGTGGAGTTCCTCGCCGACCGCTTCAACAAGCTCGTGACGATCAGCGCCGCCTACGTGCTCATGGCCGTGTCGCTGATCGCGCTGGGCTTGGTGGCCGGCAGCGCCGAGGCTCTCCAATCTTGGGACCCGCTGGGGCTGTTTGGCGCTGGGCTTCTGGATCAAAGGGCCGCGCGCATCGCCGTGACGATCGTGTACGCCAATCTGTATGGCTTTTCGCTAACCGTCGTCCTGACGATGGGACGCGTCCTCCTCAATGAGCGCATCCCGTTGGCGATGCAGGGCAGGGTGTTTGCGGCCCAATCGATCCTGACCAACCTCGTCGCCATCGGGCCGGTCGTTCTTGCCGGTCTCGTAGCCGATTGGGCGGGCGTCCAGCCGGTGTTGATCTGCGCCGGGATCGCCGCCCTCCTCGCCGCCGTGTGGTCGCAGGCGCGCAGCAGCCGGACGGTGGCGGCGGCGCCGCCGCGGGAGGTCTCGGACGCGCCTACACTCCGTTGACACCCGTTTTGGCCGACTCTTAGACTGGAATCGCTCCACGCTCGGAGGTAGTGCCGTGATCGAGATGTCTGTCGAGTTCGTGCGCGTGAGCATGCAGAACTACAGCCGCGTCGTCATCCTCAAGGAGAAGGAGGCGGATCGCTACCTGCTGATCTGGATCGGCCCTTCCGAGGCGGAAGCGATCGCAATGCGGCTGGGGGACGTCCATCCGCCGCGGCCCCAGACGCACGACCTCATGCGGAACATCATCGAAGCCCTGGACGCCCAGGTGCAGTACGTCCTGGTCAACGACCTCAACAACGACACCTTCTACGCCCGCATCGTGCTCGATGCCAACGGCCGCACGGTAGAGGTAGACTCCCGCACGAGCGACGCCATAGCCCTGGCTGTCCGCGCCCAGGTTCCTATTTACGCTGACGAGTCCGTTCTCGAGCGAGCCGGCGTGCTGCTGGACCGCGAGCAGGAGGAAATCGTTGCCCCTAGCTCCTCCAGCATGGGCGAGCCGGTCTCGCGCGTGAACCCTGAGGAGCTCGAGAAGATGTCCGCGTTCAAGGACTTCATCGAGAGCCTCGATCTGGACGACTTCGAGAAACGAAAGTAGCCACTTCGCGAGTCGACTTGGGAAACGCGTCCCCGGGCGCGTTTTGGCGTCCCTGACGGACGCAAGAGGCCGCGATCTGCTAGGCTCTCGGCATGCTCCGGCGCCCTTTCGATCTCGCCGGACGGTTGTCTTTCTCCAAGGACATCGGTGTGATATTGTTCCGAGCGTCACGAAGTCCCCGGCGGAGGCGGTGCTGAGTGGACGGGCTGCCGCCTAGCGCCCGGCTGTTGGGGATGGGCTTCTACGTGGCGATTTGCATCGCGCTCGGAACCTTGGGGGGGATCGAGCTGGACAAGGCTTTGGATAGCGGCAAGCTCTTCACGGTTCTGGGCCTTTTGTTGGGCTTGGTTCTGGCGCTCTGGGGAGGATGGCTCCAGCTGAAAGAGGTGCTGACCGCCATCGAGCGCCGGCGCTTGGGGGGTAAGAAGGATTGAAGAGGGCCATAATCCTCGGGGGCGTCGTCTACGTCGTTGCCACGGTCCTCCTTTCCATCTTCGTTCTCAAGCCTCCCCAGCCGATCATCGAGATCCGAGGCGAGCCCCTCATCCACGTCGCCGATTTCGGCAACGAGATCCTGGACTTCAATATCACCAATACGCTTTTGACAGCGTGGATCATCACCGCCTTGCTCATCGTCATCACGGTGCTGACGGCGCGGCGGGCCGCCTTGGTGCCCTCCGGCTTCTACAACGCCTTCGAAGCGGTGATCGAATTCATCTACGACTTCGTGACCGGCATCGCTGGGGAGCGCAACGGGCGCCGCTTCTTTCCGCTGGTAGCAACCCTGCTCATCTACATCGCCTTCGCAAACTGGCTGTCTTTGACGCCGGTCTTCAACTCAATCGGCATGTTCGTGCCTCTGCACGCTGAGGAGGACCAGTTCCATGAGGAGGCGGTTGTCTTCAAGGACAGCGGCGTGCATCTGATATTACCGGGCGCCGACTTCGTGGAGCTGCATGCCGAGGACTGCGCTCCCGGCCACGAGGGCGACGAGTGCCGTGAGCACGCCATCGAAGAGGCCGCCGCCGAGAAGGCCGGCGAAGGCGAAGAGCTGGGCGTTCTGTTCCCGTACTTGCGCGGCATCAACACGGACCTGATGACGCCTCTGGCGTTCGCTATCGTCTCCGTGGCCGTGATCCAGTATTGGGGGATCACTAGCCTGGGCTTCTTCCGCTACGCCGGCAAGTTCATCAACTTCAGCAGCCCGATAAACTTCTTCGTCGGCATCCTGGAAACGATCGCGGAATTCGCGAAGCTGATCAGCTTCTCCTTCCGACTTTTCGGGAACATGCTGGCCGGCGAGATCCTGATCCTGGTCATGACCTTCCTGGTGGCCTTGTCCTCGCCGATCCTCGTGATTTTCTACGGCCTGGAGGTCTTCGTGGGGCTGATCCAGGCGTTCGTCTTCGCTACGCTTACGCTCGTGTTCGCCATGGGCGCGGTGAGCCACCATGGCGGTGACGGGCACGATGAAGGAGCAGCAAGTCACCACTAAACGAGGCGGTCAAAGTCCTTCCGCGAGGGATGGAAGAGCAATAGGAGGAAATGCGTGATAGTCCCCCTTCTCGAGATCAGCGACGAGGCTCTTAGGTTCGTCGGCGCCGCGCTGGCCATCGGCTTTGGCAGCTTCGGGCCTGGTTTGGCGATCGGCAACTTGGTGGGTCGGGCCATGGAAGCCTTGGGCCGAAACCCGGAGGCGCAGCCGCAGATTCAGACGAACATGATCCTCGGCGTCGCCTTCGCAGAAGCCATTGCGATTTACGCGCTCGTCGTCGCGATCATGATCGGCTTCGTATTCTAGGAACAGGACCGAGAGGCCATACCCATGCTCGTTTTCCTCGGCATCGCGGACCTCGGCATCAACGTTCCCGTGCTCATCGGGCAGCTGCTGAGCTTCACGTTCCTGCTGATCGTGCTGCGGCTCTTCGTCTACAAGCCCGTCTTGCGCGTCCTGGACGAGCGCCGCGCCCGCATCCAGGAAGGGCTGAGCGCGGCAGAGCGGGGCCGCGAGCAAGGCGAGCAGGCGGCCCGCGAGGCCCAGGCACAGATCGAGGCGGCGCGCCGCGAGGGTCAGCAGATCGTGGCCAATGCGCAGCAGGTGGCGCAACGCATACAAGAAGAGGCCCGCCAGCAGGCTCTGCAGCAGCAGGAGGCGATGCTCGAACGGGCGCGCGTGGAAATCCAGCTCGAGCGTGATAGCGCCATCAACGAGCTGCGACGGGAGTTCGCCGACCTCACGATCGCGGCCGCCGAGAAGGTAATCGGCCAATCGCTGGACCGTTCTGCGCACCAGCGGCTCATCGAGCAGGCGCTGTCCGAGTCCTCCTTCAGGGAGAACTAGAGGTCCGCCTTTGACGAACCAGGGTCACGACCATGCCCGAGCAGCGGCGGCGGTTTCAGGCGATGCCGTAGCCGCTCGCCGCTACGCGCAGGCCGTCTTCGAACTCGCCCAAGAGCGAGGCGACGCCGCCGCGTGGCAGGACTCGCTTCGCCAGATCGCGGAGTTCATGAGCGATCCGGAGGTGAGGCGCGTCCTGGAGAACGCGCGCGTGAGCCAGGAAGCGAAGCAAAGGCTGGTCGCCGCCGCCCTGGCCGACCTGCCAGGCCTTGCCTTGAACTTCGCCCGCCTCCTGGTACGAAAAGGGCGGACGAACCTGGCCTGGCAGATCGCGGACCAATTCAACCAGATGCTGGAGGCGCAAAGCGGCATCTCCCGGGCACGTGCCATCACCGCCGTGCCGATTGGCGACGCGGAGCGCGAAGCGCTACAGCGCCGCCTGGAGGAGCAACTTGGGCGCAAGGTGGTGATCGAGCCGGAGGTCGACCCGAACCTCCTGGGCGGGGTGGTGATTCAGATTGGCGACAGGCTCATCGATGCCAGCACGCGGGCGAAGCTGAGAGCGCTTCGGGAGAGCCTGGTCGGGACGTAAGAGCTCACTATCGCGGCGGAGCCGTTAGGCGCGACCGCGACTATCGAGATAGGGAATCGAGGACGCTAATGGCAGTCAGACCCGAGGAAATCACGGCAATCCTTAAGCAACAGATCGAGCAGTTCGGCGCCGAAACCGCCGCCGTCAACGTGGGTACGGTGATCGAGGCCGGCGACGGCATCGCGCGCGTGCACGGCCTTTCCGAGTGCATGTACAGCGAGCTGGTCGAATTCGAGAACGGCGAAACGGGACTCGCCCTCAACCTGGAAGAGGAGACGGTGGGCGTCCTCGTCCTCGGCGATTACACCCACATCGAAGAGGGCCAGCAGGTTAAGACCACCGGACGCATCGCCGAAGTACCGGTAGGGGAAGCCCTCCTCGGCCGCGTCGTCGACGCGCTCGGCAATCCGATCGACGGCAAGGGGCCGATCAACACGACGAAGCGGCGGCCCGTGGAACGCATCGCACCCAACGTCGTCACCCGCAAGAGCGTAAACGTGCCGGTCCAGACGGGCATCAAGGCCATCGACGCGATGATCCCGATCGGCCGCGGCCAGCGCGAGTTGATCATCGGCGACCGCTCCACTGGCAAAACGACCCTCGCCATCGACACGATCATCAACCAAAAGGGCGGCGACCTGATCTGCATCTACGTGGCCATCGGCCAGAAGGCGTCGAAGGTGGCCCAAATCGTCGGCCTCCTCGAGCGCTACGGCGCCATGGACCACACGATCGTGGTCTCCGCTTCGGCCTCCGACCCGGCGCCGATGCAGTACTTGGCGCCCTACGCCGGTTGCGCGATGGGCGAGGAGTTCATGGAGGCGGGCAAGGACGCGCTCATCGTCTACGACGACTTGTCGAAGCACGCCTGGGCCTACCGCCAGGTCTCGCTCCTGCTTCGCCGCCCGCCCGGCCGCGAGGCGTATCCCGGCGACGTCTTTTACCTCCACAGCCGCCTGCTGGAGCGCTCCGCCCGCCTGGAGGAGTCCTACGGAGGCGGTTCGCTCACGGCTCTGCCGATCATCGAGACGCAGGCGAACGACATCTCCGCCTACATCCCCACGAACGTGATCTCGATCACGGACGGGCAGATCTTCCTGGAGGCAGACCTCTTCAACGCCGGCATCCGGCCCGCGATCAACGTCGGCCTGTCAGTGTCGCGCGTAGGAGGCTCGGCGCAAAGGCGAGCCATCCGCCAGGTCGCCGGCACGTTGAAGCTGGAGCTGGCCCAGTTCCGGGAGCTGCAGGCGTTCGCCCAGTTCGGCACCAGCGACCTCGACGCCGCGACTGTGCGCCAGATCGAGCGCGGGCGGCGCATTACCGAGCTGCTCAAGCAGCCGCAGTACTCGCCGGTCCCATTCCACCACGAAGTCATGATCCTCTTCGCCGCCGTCAACGGCTTCGTCGATGACGTTCCGGTCGAGAAGGTCCGCGCCTTCGAGACCGGCCTTTACGACTATATGGACGCTAACCATCCGGAGCTTGGCGCTGAGATCCGGGAGAAGATGGTTCTCTCCGGGGAACTGGAGGAGAAGCTGCGCGCCGCGATCCGGGAGTACAAGCAGGCTGTGCCGCTGTAAGGGAGGCAGGGGCATGACTATCGTGCGATTGCCGGTCAGCCCCGGGGAGGAGCGCACCTAGATGCCAACCCTACGCCAGATCAACCGCCGCATCCGCTCCGTTCAGTCCACCGCCAAGACCACGCGCGCGATGTCGCTGGTGGCCGGATCAAAGATGCGGCGAGCGCAACAGCGCGCGCTCGCCCACCGTCCCTACGCCGAGCAGCTGCGCTGGCTCCTCGCGGACGTCGTCGAGAGCCTGACGTCCGGCGGCGGTGCTGAAGGCAGCGCCCTCCATCCGCTCCTCGAACGGCGGGAGATTCGCGCCTCCGCCCTCGTTCTCATGACGGCCGATCGCGGCCTCTGCGGCGGCCTGAACGCGAACCTCATTCGCGCCGCGACCAACTATATGGCCTCGCACCGGAACGTCAGGGTCGTCACCGTTGGCCGCAAGGGCGCCGATTTCATGCGTCGCGTGCGGGCGCCGATAATCGGTGAGTTCACCCGCCTCGGCGACTACCCCTCCTACGAAGATGTCAGGCCGATCTCGACGCTGGTCATGGAAGCCTACCGCTCCGGCGAGGTCGACCACGTGGCGATGATTTTCCCGAGGTTCGTCAATACTGTCATCCAGCGTCCGGAGACCATGGAACTGCTGCCGGTCACGCCCCCTGAAGAAGCCGAAGTCAAAGCGGTGGAGTACATCTACGAGCCGAGCGCCGCGGAGGTGCTCTCGCACCTGATGCCCCGCTTCGTGGAAATCCAGGTCTACCGCGCCGTCCTCGAGCTCGGCGCCAGCGAGCAATCGGCGCGCATGGTGGCCATGCGCAACGCCACGGACGCTGCCCTGGAGCTCATCCAGGAACTCACGCTCCTGCGCAACAAGGTGCGTCAGGAGCAAATCACCAAGGAGTTGCTCGATATCACCGGCGGCGTGGAAGCAATGGCGCGCTCCTGAAGGCAAGGGATCAGCCGAGGGAGCATCAGAATGAGAAGAAAGAACGGGACGTGACAGCGGGCGTGTCTGGTGGCCTCCCTGTTCCGAAGGCTCCCTCACGGAAGTCGAGGCCGCTTTCCCGGCAAGGGAGTGGCAGGGATTCCCACGCGGCGAGGCTGCGTCGGCGCGGCGTGGAAGCCACCCTCCTGACTTCCAAAATCCCGGCCACCCTGAGGAGCGAGATCGGGTCTCCGGGGACGGCGCAGGCGGTACTATGCAGGTACGCGATAGGGACATCGAAGCCCGTGAGGCGCGATGGACTTGCCGGGAGGCGAAGGCCTTCGCGATTCAGGAATTCCATCGGTCCCGGGCGTCTCCACCAACCAAAGGGAGGCTAGTCATGAGGCAGTGGCCCAGCGCAGAGTTCCAAAACCTGTTCGAGTGGAAGATGGTCGATGACGTTTCCAAGCTGCTGAGGACAGAGTGCGAACGCATGCAGCTCGGTCGCGACGAGGAATGGATCTGCGAGGTGATCAAGGAATCGGCCCAGTTGCTGCCGGAATCGATCATCGAAGGGCAGGAGAGCGAGTACCTGGCCGAGTACATCCTCGGGCTGAGCGCCGCTCGCAACGCCCTCGTCGTCGCCAGCTACTGCTTCCGGTTTTTGAAGGGGCAGGGCCTGGTGCCGCCTGAGAGGGCGGACTACGTGGACAGCCGCCTCGAGGAACTGGAAACGATATTGGGGTCGGTCACGGATACGCTCCGCAGAAATTTGGCCAGCGGGCAGGGGCAATTCTCGAACAATTAGCAACCGTCAACGAAAAGAGGAACCGGCGAACCGGCTGGAGGGGTTAATGGTCAACGGCGCGAAAGGAACAGTGGTCCAGGTCATCGGCACGGTGGTGGACGTAGAATTTCCTCCCGACCGCTTGCCTGCGGTGTACAACGCCATCGAGATCGACAACCGAGGCCAGAAGATCGTCGCGGAGGTGCAGCAGCACCTCGGCAACAACTGGGTGCGCGCTCTGGCGATGACGAGCACCGATGGCCTCCGCCGTGGCGCCGAGGCGGTCGACACAGGCCAGCCCATCGCGGTACCGGTGGGCCCCCAGACGTTGGGGCGTCTTTTCGACGTCCTCGGCCAGCCGCTCGACAACCTCGGCCCGGTGGATGCGCAGCGCATGCCCATCCATCGCCCGCCGCCGAGCTTCGAAGAGCAGGAGACGGAGCCCCAGGTCCTCGAGACCGGCATCAAGATCGTCGACCTCATCGCCCCGCTCGCTCGCGGCGGCAAGGTCGGCCTCTACGGCGGCGCCGGCGTCGGCAAGACGGTGCTGATCAAGGAACTGATCAACAACATCGCCAAGGAGCACGGCGGCCGCTCCGTCTTCGCCGGCGTCGGCGAGCGGAGCCGCGAGGGCAACGACCTCTGGGTGGAGATGCTGGAATCGCCGGAAGTCTACGAGAAGACGGTGCTCGTCTTCGGCCAGATGAACGAGCCGCCGGGCGTCCGCCTCCGGGTCGGCCTTACCGGCCTGACGATGGCGGAGTATTTCCGCGACGTCGAGGGCCAGGACGTGCTCTTCTTCGTCGACAACATCTACCGCTACACGCTTGCCGGCATGGAGGTGTCGGCGCTCCTCGGCCGCATGCCCTCCGCCGTCGGTTATCAGCCGACTCTGGCCACCGAGGTCGGCGCTCTAGAGGAGCGGATCACGTCCACGCGCAAGGGTTCGATCACGTCCTTCCAGGCGATCTTCGTGCCTGCCGACGACTATACCGACCCCGGCGTCGCGACAACCTTCGGCCACCTGGACGCCAGCGTCACGCTCGACCGCTCGATCTTCGAGCAGGCGCTGTTCCCGGCCATGGACCCGCTGGCGTCTTCGTCGCGCATGCTGGACCCGCTGATCGTCGGCCAGGAGCACTATGACGTGGCCCAGGGCGTCCTCAACACGCTGCAGCGCTATAAGGATCTGCAGGACATCATCGCCATCCTCGGCATCGACGAACTCTCTGACGAGGACAAGCTCACCGTGGCGCGGGCGCGCAAGCTGCAGCGCTTCCTCACGCAGCCGATGTTCGTCGCCGAGGTGTTCACGGGGACGCCGGGCCAGTACGTACCCATCCGCGAGACCGTCCGGGGAGCGAAGGAGATCCTGGAGGGCAAGCACGACGCGCTGCCGGAGCAGGCCTTCTACATGATCGGCCCTATCGAGGGCGCCATCGAGAAGGCCGAGCAGATGGCCCGTCAGGGTTAGGCCGATGCCGCTGACGCTGCAGATCATCACGCCCGAACGCGTTGTCTTCGAAGAGACGGACGTGGCTTCCGTCACTCTGCCCGGCATCGAGGGCGAGCTGACGGTGCTCCCCAGCCACGCGCCGCTGATGACCGAGCTGCGGCCTGGACCGCTCCTCTTCCGCAAAGGCGGCGAGGAAATCGACGTCGCTCTTTCCGGCGGCTTCCTGGAAGTTCGGGACGACAAGGTGGTCGTCCTGGCGGATACCGCCGAGCGCTCCGAGGAGATCGACCAGGCCCGCGCCGAAGAGGCCCGCCGCCGGGCCCAGGCAGCCCTGGCCGAGGCTCGCGGCGACGTAGAGATCGCGGCGGTGATGGCGGCGTTGCAGCGCGCCCAGGCCCGCCTCCGCGTCGTCGAGCGGCGACGCCGCCGGCCCACCGGCCGCCAGATGATCGAGCAATAGCAGCCCCGGTGCAGAGAGCAGAGCTCCGCGCGCAGGGAAGGGCAGCGACCAAATGCCCAGGCTCCGAGGCCTTGCACGCTGAACTCTGCGCTCTGACTTCATGACCCGGCCCATCGGCGTTTTCGACTCCGGCATCGGCGGCCTCACGGTCGTCCGGGAAGTCGTCCGGGAGCTGCCGGGGGAGAGCCTAGTCTTCCTGGGCGATACGGCCCGCGTGCCTTACGGCACCCGGGGCGAAGCCGTGATCAGGCAGTTCGCACGGGAGTTGACCCGCTACCTCCTGGCCCGCGATGTCAAGTGCCTCGTCGCAGCCTGCAACACCATTTCGTCGACCTGCCTGGAGGCAATCGAAGCGATGTCTCCCGTCCCCGTGATCGGCGTCGTCCGGCCGGCGGTGCGGGAGGCGGTCGCCCTCACGCGGACGCGCCGCATCGGCGTCATCGGCACGCGGGCGACGGTCGCCAGCGGCGCGTACGAACGCGAGATCGGCCGCCTGGCGCCCGATGTCGAGGTGATTTCGCGCGCCTGCCCGTTGTTCGTGCCGCTGGCCGAAGAGGGCCTCACCCACGCCGAGGCGACTCGGCTCATCGCCCGCGATTACCTCGCGGACTTTGCCAGTAGGGGCATCGACGTCCTGGTGCTGGGCTGCACCCACTATCCGCTGCTGCGGGACGTGATTCAGGAGGCTGTCGGGCCGGACGTGCGCCTTGTCGATTCCGCCAGACCGACAGCGCGAGAATTGGCGGCGCGGCTGCGTCAGGAAGGCCTCGCAGCTGCGGCTGACTCACCCAGCTACGATCTCCTGGTCACGGACGCGCCCCAGCGCACTGGGGAGATCGCCCGCGCCTTCTTCGGCGGCGACCTCCCCGGCGAGCTTCGTCAGGCAGCCCTGCCGGCCTGACGCCTTAATCCACCGGCAGGCCGAGCGTATAGCGCCCCGTGTACAGGAGTTGCCGCTTCTCCTGCAGAGGATGGAAGCGAGCGCCCTGCACGTCCCGGAACAGGCGCTCGAGGCCCAGGGAGCGGAAGAAGGACCCGCCGCCGGCGACCTCCATGGCCTTCTCGACGGCGCGAACCGCGGACCGGCCGGCGATGGTGCGCCGGATGAGGATTTCGTTCGTAGAGTCCTCGTTGGGCTGGGCCTTGTCCGCGAAGGCGATGGCGCTTTCCAGGGCGATCTGGGCATTGCGCAGCTCGTTCTCCATCTCGGCGACGTTGAGCTGCGTATCGATGTCGTTCGGCTTCTTCTTCGCCTGCGTGAGGGCGATATCGCGGGCCTTCTCAGCGACGCCTACGTAGACGGAATAGATCAGCGGCAGGGCGATCATAGTCGTGAGGTGGAAGATGAAATGCCACTTGCCCTTGGCGCGGCTGAGTCCCACCGCCGCGTCCGGAATGAACGCGTCCTCAATCAGCACGTCGTTGGAGCCAGTGGCGCGCATGCCCAACGTGCGCCAGTTGTCCAGGACGCGCACGCCCTCCGCCTTGAGGCTCAACGGAAAGTGCAAAACGGCGGGCCCGTTCTGGCCGTCCTCGAGAATTCCCGAGGTCATGAGGAGATCGCCGGACGGAGAGCCGCTGCTGAAGATCTTCCTCCCGTTCATGCGGTAGCCGCCATCGACCTTCTGCAGCCGGCCGGAGCTGTCCAGCCAGTCAGACCCGCCGCTGCTGACGAGCACCAGTTCCTCGGCGGCGACACGCCTCAGGAGGCCATCCACGGGCGCCTTCTGGTTGCGCCAGCGCCAGGCCGGGATCGCCACCTGATGCGTGTGCATCGAGAACGCCAGGGCGGTGGAGCTGCAGTAGTGAGCCATCTCACGGAGGATCGCGCAAAGCTCGGGCAGGCTGGCATCGCCGCCGCCCAGATCCTCGGGCACGGCCGCGGAAAAGAGGCGGCGCGCCTTGAGAGCGGCGTAGTTCTCCGCCACGAACGTGTCCGTTGCGTCATGGTCGGCCGCGCCGGCCTCCAGCGTCGGGCCTAGTTCACGCACCACGTTGATGAAGTCGAGTTTCATGCCAATGCTCCTTCGCGAGATGAAGGGATTGTACACATCCGCCAGCGGCAACTACCGTCTTCCTCCACATCGAACTCGATCGCCGTGACGACCTGCAAACCCGCGACCGCTCCTGTACACTCCCCGACCAGTTCTCCCAGCATCGTTGCCTCCTCCAAGATGACTTCCGAACTTAGCCGGCAGCAGGTGCCTGCCCCAGCTTCTCTCCTCAAGGCGTAACCCCTAGGTGCTCCGCGGTAACTTTCACGGTTACAATCCGCTACTGGAGGAAAATTCGTTGACTGGCACCGATTTGATGGTCACGGAGCTGATGAGCGAGGCTCGCCAGGCTTCTGAGGCCGGCGAGTGGCAGCGCGCCTATGCGCTCCTCTGCCGGGCCGACTCCATAAATCCGCTTGCCGGCGAACAACTAACCTTTCTCGCGGATGTTGCATACGCGGCCGGTCACCCGGACGTGACGATCACAGCCTGGGAGCGGGCGTACGGCCTCGCCAGCCGCGGCGGCGACAGGTTGGCCGCCGCCGAAGCCGCCGCCCGCGTCGCCCTTCACATCCTTATCGATTCAGGCCTCATGGCTCCGGTCCGGGCCTGGCTGGCGCGCGCTGAAGGCCTGCTCGGCGACGAACCTCAAAGTGAAGTCCATGCTTGGCTCGCGATCGTGCGAACCTACGAGCGGTTTCTCTCAGGCGACGTGGAGGGTGCCCATGATGCCGCCCTCAGCGCGATCGAATTGGGGTCCGCGTTTCAGCCGGTTGCCGTGGCAGTTGGAAACGTGGCGGCCGCCCGCTGCCTCATACTTCGCGGAGAAGTCGAGGAGGGGCTTTCCCGGCTCGAGGAGGCGGGCGCTCTGCTCCTCACCGGCGACTTGCCCGCCCTCCCCGCCGGCATGGTCTACTGCGAGCTGGTCTGTGGGCTGCAGGGCCTAGCCCAGTACGATCTCGCCGAACAGTGGACGGAGGCTATGGAGCGCTGGCATCCCGGCAAGCCGGTGGGTAGCGTCCACGGCCGTTGCCGGGTCCATCGTGCGGAGCTGCTACGCCTGCGGGGCGATTACGAGAGAGCTGAGGCCGAGGCCGAAGCGGCCTGCAACGAGTTGCGGCCTTTCGTCCTCCGCGAAATGGCGCTACCGCTACGCGAGCTCGGCCGTATTCGCCTGCGCCGGGGCGACCTCGATAGCGCGGAAGAAGCTCTCTTACGAGTCCAGTCCCTCGGCTGGGAGGCGCAGCCGGACCTAGCTCGCGTCTTTCTGGCCCGCGATCAGGTGCAACTGGCACTAGCCTCCATCAGCGCGGCTCTCGATGAGCCAATCCTTGTCCCATCGAAAGAGCTTCCACCACACAGCGACTTGCGGCGGGCGCCGTTACTGGAGGCGGCGGTCGAGATCGAGATCGCGGCCGGCGAATTGGAGGATGCGCGGGAACACTCGCGCGAGTTGACCGCTATCGCCGAGCGCTTCAAGAGCAAGGCTTTGCGGGCTGGGGCCGCCCAGGCGCGGGGCCTCGTCTGCCTGGCCGCCCGCGAGCCAGCCGGGGCCGTCTCCGAGTTCCGAACCGCTCTCGAGCTCTGGACGGAGGTCGGGGCGCCCTACGAGACCGCGGTCGCGCACGCCGGCCTTGCGGCCGCTTATGACGCGGCCGGCAATGCGGAAATGGGCCTGCTCGAATGGCGCGCCGGCGCTGCCATTTTCGAACGCATCGGCGCCTCCCTCGAAGTCCAGCGCCTCCAGCGAGCGATCGAGGCGCGCAGCCGGCCGGCCAAAGGCGAGGCCGTAGCCCAGACCATTGTGAAGCCGGCTGATACCGCGAATGCTTACAGCTTC
Source organism: Dehalococcoidia bacterium (assembly GCA_035559355.1). Lineage (GTDB taxonomy): Bacteria > Chloroflexota > Dehalococcoidia > DSTF01 > WHTK01 > WHTK01. Next base: position 2,163 of record DATMBD010000462.1, on the reverse strand, counting down.
CGCCGAGAGGGCGACTTCTGGACGTGCGTCTTCGCAGGCAGAGTCATCCGCCTGCACGACACGAAAGGGATCCACTACCTGGTCCGCCTTCTTGCTTCGCCCGGCCGCGAGTTCCACGTGCTCGACTTGGTTTCCTTGGAAGCCGGTCACGCTCCAAGGGCTAGGCTCCCGTTCGGGGAAGACGAGCTAGCGGCCGAATCGCTCGACCTTGGGCAGGTGCTGGATGTCGAGGCCAGGTCAGCCTACAGGCGGCGGCTGGCCGAAATCGAGGCGGATATCGCCGAGGCCGAAGCCGCTGGCGACCACGAGCGCCTGCTCCAAGCCAGCGAGGAGCGGAGCTTCCTGGCCCGGGAGTTGGCCCGCGCCGTCGGTCTTGGCGGTCGAGGACGCCGCGCGGGTGCCATCGCAGAGCGAGCAAGGGCGAGTGTTACCAAGGCGATCCGCCAAACGATAGCGAGAATCCAACCCTACGACCGCGATCTGGCCGAACACCTTCAAAGGACCGTCCGCACCGGCGCCTATTGCGCCTATCTACCCGACCCGCGTCTTCCAGTGCAGTGGCAAGTATGAGCGGCGGAATGCATATCGCCGCGTAGGAGGCGATCAGAGAACGTAACGCCTCCCCTGGCCTCCTGGAACGGACGACCTCAGTCGACTTTCCGGCGGTCCTGGGTTCGAATCCCAGAGGACCCACCAGTTACCGGATTTTGAACTGCGCCGCCGGTACAGTTGCCGGCGGAGTCTCGGCCGAACCGGACCGACGGACCACGTTCTCGCGTTGGCCACCGTGAGCTTTCGAATGCGGCGCGAGCGGCCCTGCCGCCGGCCGGCCCGCCTTCGAAATCGAGGCCGTGGACACCCTGAGGCCCAGGCGCGTCCCGCAGGCGTGTGGCCGTGACGAACGGCGAGCCGCTAGACCGTATACACGCGCTCGGACGGCCCCCGCAGGAGCAGCGCCGCCGACCCGTCCGGCTTCCAGAACGGCCCCACGAGGTTGTCCGTCGTGCCGCTGGCGATCGGCGTCGGCTCGCCCTTCGGCCCGATGCGCGCCAGCAGGCCTCCTTCCCCAGCGAGCACCGCCTCCTCCGACCCCGGCTGCCACGCCCCGCCCAGGATCACGCCCTCCGCCGGCCAGACGCGCGCCGTCCACGCCGAGCCGTCATAGGAGAGCGCCTTGTTGAGCAGCGATCCGTCCGGCCGCCAGGCGTAGCCGCAGACCAGGGCGCGGCCGCTTGCCGTCCAGTCGATCGCCACGAAGTCGTCCTCGTCGTCCGTGGCGAGGAGCGCCTGCAGATAGCGGCCGTCGCAGCGATAGAGCGCATGCGGCCGCGGGTAGCCCGCCCAGCGGCTGGCGTACGCCCCCACGAGCGCATAGGCGCCGTCCGGGCGAAAGGCGATCGACCGCAGGGTGTGGGCGCGGTCGCCGGGAAGCGGCTGGAGCGACCCCGACGCCGCCTCGTAGCGAAGCGCCGTCCCGGCGTTGCCGACGATGAGCGCGAAGGCTCCGGAGGGGTGCCAGGCCACGCGGCGCAGGTTCTCCACCGTCGGCGCCGGCAGCTCCTCCAGCGATTCGCCCCGCAGGCGGAAGACGGCGCCGCGGTTGCCGGTGAGGAGCGCCTGCGAGCCGTCCGGCGACCAGGCGGCGCCGCGCAGGTTCTGGCGCGTCCCCGTCGAGAGTTCCTGCAGGCGCGCGCCCTGGACGAGCACCGCCGACCCGCCGTTGCCGACGGCGAGGACGGCGCCGCCGTCCGGCCGCCACGCCGCCCAGCGCAGCGTCCGCCGCGGCTGCCAGTCGAGCGCCCTCACGGCCCCGCCCTCGAGCATGTAGGCAGCTGCCACGCTGAAATTGTAAAGGGCGCTATAGCGAGCGGCAGCCACCAATCGACCGGCCCCAACCTCTTGCCAACGGGGCCGGTCGAGCGCTTATGATTGCGTCGGCTCAACCCAATCTTAAGACCGCAGGATGCTCTACTCGCCGAAGCACAACCTCGCCTTTCTGCACATTCACAAGACCGGCGGTACTTCCTTTCGCGATTTCCTGCACCGGGCCATCCCGGACGTGCAGGAGATGCCCGAGCTTCCAGGTCCCCACTACACGATTTCTGAGGTCTTTGCCGCCTTACAGCGTCGCTCAGAAGATCCTCTCAAATGGACGATTCTCAC
>DATMBD010000461.1:0-2148 GCA_035559355.1 Dehalococcoidia bacterium | reverse complement strand
AGCGGGCGAGGGCTGGTCGCTCGATGCCAGCGTGGGTGAGGCCGCGCGTGAAAACTCGGGAGCGGCCGTCATTCAGGCGCGAGGCCCGCAAGAGGGCCTCCAGCTCCGACTTCGTGTAGGCGGCGCGGACGGACGCCTCGTAGAGGCGTCGCATCTCGCCTGTGTAGTAGCGGCCGAAGAGGTTCACGTGCAGCGGGAAGGGGAGCAGCGTGGGGCGCTGGAGATCGCGGACGAGAACCGCGCCGTCCGGCTTCGTGACCCGCGCCAGCTCATCGAGGGCGCCGCGGGGGTCTTCCAGGTGATGGAGGGTTGAGTTGCAAAGGGCGACGTCGAACTCGCCGTCGTCGCAAGGAAGGCGGCGCTCGCCCTGCGGGCCGAGGCGAAAAACGCGGTACTCGATGTCCACGCCGGCCTCCGCCGCGTCCCGGCGGGCCTTTTCGACCATGTTCGGGCCGGCGTCGAGTCCGAGGATGCGCATGGCGGGCCAACGCCTCTTGATCTTGACGAGGATTTGGCCGGGTCCGCAGCCCAAGTCGAGGACTCGGGCCCTCGCAGCCCCGTCCCCCCAAGGGGCGATGAGGCGGGCCAGGTGGTCGACAAAGCTGTTGTCGATGGCGTCGAGGTAGGCCTGGGCGGCGGCCGAGGCGTAAGCCTCTACCTCTTCGTCGGAGTCCATGGTCTCGGGCTCCGGGACGCGCTTGAGGGCAAGAAAGGTCATCGGGTCCAAGTTTGGCGCGGGCTGCTTAGGACGGCAAGGGGACGCACCTGCGCGGCTCTCCGTGCGCATGCTTGCGTTGTCTATCGCTCGGCTTGCGTCCCTGCCATAATGCCCGCGATCCCGGATCGAGAGGAGCGAAGCCATGCCGCGCATCGAGCTGATCACGTCGAAGGACCAGATACCGCCGGAGCGCCACGCCGAGTTTGACGAGATCGTGGGCGTGCTGGGCCGCGTCGGCGGGCCGTTCGGCGTCCTCATGTACAGCCCGGGGCTGGCTGAGATGGTATGCAAGACGGGCGCGCATGTCCGGCTGAAGTCCGAGCTGACGATGGTCGAACGGGAGCTGGCCATCCTGTCCGTCTGCCGGGAGAAGGACGCAGCCTACGAGTGGAGCTCTCACGTCGAGACGGCGCGCAAGGCGGGGATGCGCGAAGAGGCGATAGAGGTGATGCGTACCGGTGCCGATGCTTCCGCGTTGGAGCCGGACGAGCGCGACATAATCAATTACGTGCGCCAGCTGCTGCGCACGAACCGCGTGGAGCAGTCGCTCTTCGACGCGCTCAAGGAACGACACGGCGTCCGTTGGCTCGTGGAGCTTACGGCCACCATCGGCCAGTATCAGTACATTTCTGCGATCAACAACGCCTTCGACATGGAGCCGCGCCCCGGCGGCGACCAGCTGCCAGTGCCCTCGCCGGCGGCGGGCGGTTCCTAGACCGCAACGTTACCGGCTCTGCGCCTCGTCGCCATCAAATCGCCCGATAGTCAGCGGGAAACGTATTCGGGCCGGCCACCCGAAATAGCCCGCATTGGCCGGACGCTTCGGGTCGCCTGGTAGCGCAGTCCCCGGCGCTTCTTCGCTCGGAGCAGGAAGCCTAGACTCTTGGCGTGGCAACGCGTCCCGAAGAGCTTTCCGCCGCCGCGCCCGTAACCGCCCCAGCCCCCGATCACCGTACCGCCGTCCTCGTCATCGGCGCGGCGGTATCCATGACGTCCATGTCGTTCAACGTCTGGTACCCGTTCATGCCGCTGTATGCGCTCGACCTTGGGGCGAAGAGCGACGCCGACGCCGTCTTCTGGGTTGGGGTGGCGATCACGGTCCAGGGCGTGGCGCGGCTGCTCTCGAGCGCCGTCTGGGGGTTCTTTTCCGACCGTTACGGCCGCAAACTCATGCTCCTGCGGGCGATGTACCTGGGAAGCGTCACGTTCGCCATCGCTGCCCTGGCCAGCGAGCCGTGGCATCTCTCTCTGGCGCTCTTTTGCCAGGGCTTCTTCTCTGGCTTCGTGCCCGCCTCAGTGGCGTTGGTCAGCGTCACCGTCCCGGACTCGCGGCTGGCGTCCAGCCTCAGCATGGTAACGGCAGGCCAATATCTGGGGACGACGCTGGGCCCGGCTTTGGGAGCGGCCCTGGCCCTCGTCTTCGGCTACCG
>DATMBD010000460.1:0-7645 GCA_035559355.1 Dehalococcoidia bacterium | reverse complement strand
CTACTGGCGCTGGGTGCGAGACACCGCCGTGCGCATTGCGGAGTCTTACGGATATGGCGAAATCCAGACGCCGGTGTTCGAAAGGGTGGGCGTTTTCCTGCGGCCGGGAGCTGCAGGTACCGACCTCGCGGACAAAGAGATCTACGCATTCAAGGACAGGGGCGGCGACGATCTGGCCCTGCGGACGGACGGCACTCACGGCGTCGCGAGGGCCTACATCGAGCATGGCATGTCCTCCTGGCCGCAACCGGTGCGTCTCTTCTACATCGTGTCCGTCTTCCGTTACGACAGGCCCCAGGCAGGCCGCTACCGCCTGCACCACCAGTTCGGCGTGGAAGCAATCGGCGATGGCGAGCCAGCCCTAGACGCTGAAGTGATCGACCTTCAGCGCACGTTCTACGCGGCGCTCGGTCTCCAGGACTTGCGGCTTCTGATCAACAGCATTGGGGACGACGTCTGCCGGCCCGCGTATCTTGAGAAGCTGCGCGCCTACTACGCGGACAAGCTCGACCTTCTCTGCGGCGACTGCCGCCGCCGCTACGACGTCAACCCGTTGCGCCTGCTCGACTGCAAGAACGAGCCCTGCCAGCCATTCAAGGCGGACGCCCCCAAGACCGTCGACTACCTCTGTGAAGCTTGCGATGCCCACTTTTCAACCGTGCAGGGGCTACTGCAAGGCCTGGACATTGCCTACGAAATCGACCATTCGTTGGTGCGGGGCATCGATTACTACACCCGCACGGCGTTCGAATTTCAGCCCCAGGTTGAAGGGTCGCAGAGCACGATCGGAGGCGGGGGCCGTTACGATGGCCTCATAGCCCAGCTAGGGGGCAATCCTACGCCGGGAATCGGCTTCGGCACCGGGCTGGAACGCATCATCCTCAATCTCAAGCGACAGGGCCTGCGTCCGCTGCCGCCTCCTCCACTCGATGCCTTCGTCGCCGTAGCCGACCCCGCCGCCGAGGCGCTCGCCCTCAGGCTCGCCAGGGACCTCCGCGCGGGCGGCGCGCGAGTAGTGACGGGAGGATCGGGGCGCAGCTTGCGGTCGCAGATGCGGCAGGCGAGCGCCCTGAGCGCGCGTTACGCGTTGGTTCTAGGCAGGCAAGAGCTCAAGGACGGCACCGTGACTTTGCGCAACCTCTCGACTTCCGAAGAGCAGCGCTTGCCCACAGCAGAGGCGCTCGTCCGGCTGAAGGGACCGTAGCGATTTCCACTCGGCCTGTCGCGAGCGGCGGGAGGCCGAAGACGAAGGCTAGCTGGTATACTGAAAATGCGGGGCCCCTTGGACGAGGGGCCTTTGCGTTTGGTGACATGGAAGACAAACTCCGAGCCCTCGAAGAACGGTTCGAGGCCATCACCCAGGAGATGGCCCGGCCTGAAGTCATCGCCGACTACCAAAAGCTGCAGGCGCTGGCCAAGGAACGGGCCTCGTTGGAGGATGTGGTCTCGATTTACCGCCGCCTGCGCGCCGTCCAGGAAGAAATCGCGGAGGCGCGATCGCTGCTGGAGGGCGACGACCACGAGCTCGCCCGTCTGGCGAGGGAAGAGCTCGCGCGCCTGGAACCGGAGGCGGAACGCCTGGAGCAGGACCTGAAGGTCGCGCTCCTGCCGACCGATCCCCGCGACGAGCGAGACGTGATCGTCGAGATTCGCGCCGGGACGGGCGGCGAGGAAGCGTCCCTGTTCGCCGCGGACCTCTTCCGCATGTACTCCCGTTACGCGGAAAACAAGCGCTGGGCCGTGGAGGTCTTGTCCGCTAGCCCCAGCGAAAAGGGCGGCTTCAAGGAGATCATCTTCGAAGTGCGAGGGCGCGGCGCCTATTCCCGGCTCAAGTACGAGAGCGGCGGCCACCGCGTGCAGCGGGTGCCGGTCACCGAGGCTCAGGGACGCATCCACACCAGCACAGCCACCGTCGCCGTCCTCCCCGAAGCCGAGGAGGTGGAGGTCGAGATCGATGAGGAGAAGGACGTCCGGATGGAGATCTTCCACTCCGGCGGCGCCGGCGGGCAGAACGTCAACAAGGTGGCGACGGCCGTCCGGCTCACGCACCTGCCCACGGGCATCGTCGTCCAGTGTCAGGACGAGCGCTCCCAAATGAAGAACCGCGTCAAGGCGATGAGCATTCTGAGGGCGCGCCTCCTCGCCGCGAAGGAGGAGGAGCAAGCCTCTCAGATCTCCGACGCCCGCCGTTCCCAGGTGGGAACGGGCGAGCGGGCTGAGAAAGTGCGCACGTACAACTTCCCCCAGGACCGGGTTACCGATCATCGCGTCGGGTATACGCGTCACAACCTGGCCGCTTTCCTCGACGGCGAGATCGACGACGTCATAGACGCTGTGGCCACGGCCGACCAGGCGCAGCGCCTGGAAGCATCCCTGGTCTGACCGCCGCCGGCCCATCAGGCTCCACGGCCGATCGCCGTCATCCCGATTTGGGCCCGTAATTAGTCAACAAGATTGACAGATTGACCTTTCGTGCTACATTGCGGCCGAATTAGGGCGGTCTTGCCTTCGGGAGGGGGACATGGCAAGCCAGAGGAACATGAATCTCGGCGCCGAAGAATTGACCTCGCCGGATGCGCTTCGGGCTGCCTTCGCAGAACTAATCGCAACGGGACTGTTCGTCCTGGTAGGCCTTGGCTCCATCGCAGCCTTCATCGCCGCGTCAGGTGGGGAGGCGACGCTCGCGGACGGCCTGCCCACGATTGCACTTGGCCACGGTCTCGCCTTCGGCTTGCTCGTCGCGAGCACAGCCGCGATCTCGGGCGGCCATCTCAATCCTGCCGTCACGTTCGCCACGGTGATTACGGGTCAGATAAGCGTGGTCAGAGGCGCGATGTACGTGGTCGCCCAACTGCTGGGCGCCTGCCTCGGAACGCTGGCTGTTCGGGCATTCGTCGAGGACATCGTCCTGAGGAACGTCCCCGGCGGCGGCGGGTCGGCCATTACGCGGGACGTGGTGGGCGCCCCCTGGCACGGACTCCTGCTGGAGGCGCTCGGGACGTTCTTGCTTGTCTGGACGATATTCGCCGTCGTCATCCATCCGCGAAACAACGCGGGCAGGCTGGCGCCCTTGTACGTCGGTCTGTCGCTGACGGTGATCTACTTCTTCCTCTTCCCGTTTACGGGCTCGGGCGTGAACCCGGCGCGCACCTTCGGTCCCGCCCTGCTTCTTCCGGGCCCAGTAGAAGGGCTCCCCGGTCGCTGGGAGGACTTCTGGGTCTATTACCTCGGCCCGCTGATTGGAGCAGGCGTCGCCGGCCTCCTCTTCTACCTTATCTACCTGACGCCGGAGCGCAGTCGCACAGCCTGAGTCCTCAGCAACTGCTGCCCAGGCGGCGCCCTGGTGGGCACCGCCTTGCGCCAAATCCGGAAAAGGCGCGTTCTCGGCGTCCTTACCCCCTTGACAGGGGCGGCGTTATTGACAATTGTTAACGATAAGGATGCGGGGTGCCGAAGAACTGCTGAACCTCTTTCGTTCCCGCGGCCTCAGGATTACGCCGCAGCGACAGGAGATTTTCCGCGTGCTTGCCGGCAACGACACCCATCCGACGGCGGAAGCCGTCTGGGCGGAAGCCCGCAAAGCGCAGCCGAGCATCTCCCTAAAGACGGTCTACGAGACGCTGCACGAGCTGGTCTCTATCGGCGAGATCCAGCGCGTCAACCTGGAAGCAGGGGCCAGCCGCTTCGACCCCAACGTCTCGGCGCACCACCACCTCATCTGCCGCACCTGCGGGCGGATGGTGGACGTCGCCTGTCTCGCCGACGACACGCCCTGCCTGCGGGCGCCGTATGACTCCGGGTACGAGATCGAAGAGGCGGAGATCGTTTACTGGGGGAGGTGTCCCGAGTGCGCCGCGACATCGCCCGTTCGGCAGGATCAGGACGAACCAGAAGCCGTGCCCGTTCCTGCCGCACCGCCTCTGAGCAAGCGCAAGCACAGTCAAACCAGACAACGAGGGCAAAGGAACACTGAGAGAGGAGAGGACGGAAATGTCTGAGAGCGAGAATCCAACCATTCCTTCCCCGACCCCGAAGCGGATTCGGCCGAAAACGAACAAGGACTGGTGGCCGAACCAAGTAGACCTGTCCATTCTCCACCAGCACCCCCCGCAGTCCAACCCGATGGGTCCGGACTACAACTACGCGGAGGAGTTCAAGACTCTCGACCTCGAAGCGCTGAGGCGGGACCTCATCCAGCTGATGACCACCTCCCAGGACTGGTGGCCGGCGGACTACGGTCACTACGGGCCGCTGTTCATACGCATGACCTGGCACGCGGCGGGAACATATCGCATCGCCGATGGCCGGGGCGGCGGGGGCAGCGGCGCCCAGCGCTTCGCCCCGCTCAACAGCTGGCCCGATAACGCAAACCTGGACAAGGCGCGACGGCTGCTCTGGCCGATCAAACAGAAGTACGGCCGCAAGATCTCCTGGGCCGACCTGCTCATCTACGCGGGCAACGTAGCCATGGAGTCCATGGGCTTCAAGACGTTCGGATTCGGCTTCGGACGCCAGGACATTTGGGAGCCCGAGGAGATCTTCTGGGGTCCCGAGGACACCTGGCTCGGCGACGAGCGCCACGAGGCCGAAGGCGGTATCCGGGGCCCGTTTGGCGCCGACCACATGGGCCTCATCTACGTGAACCCGGAAGGCCCCAACGGCAACCCGGACCCGGCCCTGGCGGCAAAGTACATCCGGCAGACCTTCAGCCGCATGGCCATGAACGACGAAGAGACGGTCGCGCTTATCGTCGGCGGGCACACCTTCGGCAAGGCGCACGGCGCCGCGCCGGCGCCCCAGTACGTCGGCCCAGAGCCGGAAGGCGCGCCCATGGAGGAGCAGGGGCTCGGCTGGAAGAACTCCTACGGCAGCGGCAAGGGAAACGACACCATCACCAGCGGCCTCGAAGGCCCCTGGACGACCGAGCCGACGAAGTGGGACAACGGCTTCCTGGACAACCTGTTCAACTACGACTACGAGCTCACGACCAGCCCGGCCGGCGCCAAACAGTGGACGCCGAAACCGAAGGATGGCGTCGTGCCGACAGCTCCCGACGCCCACGATCCGTCCAAGCGCCAGACCACGATGATGCTGACGACGGACCTGGCGCTGAAGGTCGACCCTATCTACGCGCCGATAGCCAAGCGCTTCCACGAACACCCGGAGCAGTTGGAGGAGGCGTTCGCGAAGGCTTGGTACAAGCTGCTCCACCGCGACATGGGTCCGGTTTCGCGTTACCTTGGCCCCTGGGTGCCGGAGCCCCAGCTTTGGCAGGACCCGGTGCCGCCCGTCGACCACGAGCTAATCGATGAGGCGGACATCGAGGCCCTGAAGGCCAAGATCCTCGCATCCGGCCTCTCGATCTCGGAGCTGGTCCTCACGGCCTGGGGCGCCGCCGCGAGCTTCCGCGGCACCGACAAGCGCGGCGGGGCCAACGGCGCCCGCATTCGCCTGGCGCCCCAAAAGGACTGGGAGGTTAACGACCCCGCCCAGCTGGCCAGGGTGCTCCAGACCCTTGAGGAAGTCCAGCGCGAATTCAACAGCTCCCAGACGGGCAACAAGCGGGTCTCTCTGGCCGATTTGATTGTCCTGGGTGGCTGCGCTGCCGTGGAGCAGGCGGCGAAGAGAGCCGGGTACGACATCAAGGTCCCGTTCGCGCCCGGGCGCACGGACGCGTCCCAGGAGCAAACGGACGTGGAGTCGTTCGCGGTGCTCGAGCCGACCTTTGACGGCTTCCGGAACTACTTCAAGGCCGGCGAAGCCTTGACGCCGGAAGAGGCCCTCGTCGAGCGGGCCTACATGTTGAACCTCACGGCGCCGGAAATGACCGTTCTCCTCGGCGGCATGCGCGCCCTGAAAGCGAACGCCGGCCAGACGCAGCACGGCATCCTGACCGACCGCCCCGAGACGCTGACGAACGACTTCTTCGTCAACCTCCTCGACATGAGCACGGAGTGGAAAGCCACGGGTCCGTACATGTACGAAGGTCGCGACCGCGCCACGGGCAAGGTCAAATGGACGGCTACCGCTGTCGACCTGGTCTTTGGTTACAACTCCCAGCTGCGGGCGCTGTCCGAGGTCTACGCGCAGGATGACTCCAAAGAGAAATTCGTGCGCGACTTCGTCGCGGCTTGGGACAAGGTCATGAACCTGGACCGATTCGACCTCGCCTGGCGCTAGGTACACACGCGAGCGGGCCGCCCCGAGGCGCGTGCCCGGTGGGCCGGTTCGCGCGAGATGCGGACGCAATGCCCCGTTCTTCGGACGGGGCATTGCGTTGAGCGCGGCCAGGCATCCGCCGTAAACTGAGGACGCGCGAAGAGGCTCGCGTGTCCTGCGGGCTTTAGATCAGGACGAACCGCCGATAACGGCTGATGGCCTCTACGGAGTCCTCCGTAGAGGCCGTTTCTGTGAGGTGACATTGGATCGCATCGTTGCCGTCGCCGTGGCCGCCGCCTTTGGCGCTCTCTCGCGTTACGGGTTGCAGGGTTGGGTGAACGACATCCTCGGCAGGCCGACGATCCTCGGGACATTCGTTGTCAACCTGAGCGGGGCTTTCCTCCTCGGCGTCGTGCTAGGCGCGACCGAGGAACGATTCATCATCTCCAGTGCGTGGCGGACCGCGCTTGCCGTAGGCTTCCTGGGCTCCTACACGACCTTCTCGACCCTGATGTTCGAGTCAGTTGACAGGCTGGAGAACGGGGATATCCTGACCGCAGCCGCAAATCTGGCCGGGAGCGTCCTCCTTGGCCTCATAGCCACCTACGCCGGCCTGGCGCTGGGGAGGGCGCTGTGAGCGACGACATGAAGATCACCGGCCCCGGCAAACAACTGCGGATCTTCATCGGCGAGAGCGACCGCTGGCATCACCGCTCGCTGGCCGACGCCATCCTCCAGATGCTGCGCGAGGAGGGTTTGGCGGGGGCGACGGTCGTCCGGGGCCTCGCCGGCTTCGGCGCCCACAGCCGCATTCATACCGCCCACGTCTTGCGGCTTTCGGAGGACCTGCCCATCGTCATCGAGGTCGTGGACCGGGCAGACCGCATCGACAAGGTACTGCCGAAGCTGGACGAGATGGTGAGCGAGGGCTTGATCGTCATCGCGCCAGTCGAAATCGTCGTCTACCGGCATCGCGAGACGCCTTAGGGTGGCCTCCGCTCCCGCCAGGCGCGGCCAGAGACGGCCCTCGCGCGGCCGCACGCCCCTGCGTCCGCGCCTTTAACGGCCGGTGGAACCGTGGCCCCCCTCCCCCCGCTCCGTCGCCGATAACGTCTCCACCTCCACAACAGGCAGCATCTCCAGCCGGGTGACGACCAGCTGCGCGATGCGGTCGCCGTGCTCGATGCGGTAAGAGTCGAGCGAGCCGAAGGTGCGCATGGAGACCAGGACTTCGCCACGGTAGTCGGAGTCCAGCGTCCCAAGGACCACGTCCACTCCCCGGCGCGCGAGGCCGGAACGGGGCCTGATTTGGAGGTCGTAGCCCGGCGGCGCCTCGATGGCGATACCGGTCGGCACGAGCGTCAGGTCCTGGGTGAGGTCCAGGTAGCCCGGAGGCCCCAGACAAGCGTAGAGGTCGAGGCCGCTTGCGCCCGGCGTCGCCCGTCGCGGCAGCAGCGCTCCTGGTCGCAATAGCTTCACCTTGATT
>DATMBD010000459.1:0-4468 GCA_035559355.1 Dehalococcoidia bacterium | reverse complement strand
CGCATCGTGGAAGGCAAGCTCGATTCGAGATAGGCGCTGAGCTCGGTAAGGGTCATGCGCCTGCCTTCGCGGAAGTACAGGTGCCGCAGGAGATTGGCTCGAGGGACCGAGACCCCAAGCCGCTCGTACCCGGCGGCCAACGCGGCGCGGTACATGGCGTGGACTTTGAACAGGGAGAGCTGCAACTCAGCCGCGGCAGCGTCCAATCCGGGCACGCTAGCCTGCAGCCGCTGGACCGCGTCCGTTATGGTTAGGTCTCTAAGTTTGCCGGACGCTTCGACGGAGAATTGTTGCACCCGTCCCCCTTGGCGCGGCCCGGCTTGTCTCGCCGGTCCACGGACAGCTCCCCTGCTGGTTCAGGCAAATCCTAGCATGAGACTGCCTGCGGATCCGGCGGGCCCGCCCGACCGTTCGTGCAGGCTGCGCCCGCCGCCTCGAATGAGCCCCCTCGGAGGCTAATCCATGCGTTGACAGGGCAAGATGGCGCGGCTAGAATCCCGACAACTTAGATAGGAAACTAAGAATCAGAACTATCGTCTCTGCCGGCTCGATTCTCAGGACAAGGGGGCCGTGATGGCAGCAAGCTACTGGGACACCATCACCAAGACGCGGGTTCCCCGGCGCCGAGCGCTGAGGGCCGTGGGTGTGGGCGCCGCGGCTGCGTCCCTGCTCGCAGCATGCGGTGGAGACTCAGCCAGCGATTCCGGCGGCGATGGCGGTAGCCTCGTCACCAAGGCGGAGGACACGACCGCGTCAGCCGTCCGAGGCGGCGTCATGCAGAGTTTCCTCCGCGCCGATCTCGTGGGCCTCGACCCCACGACCGTGCCTTCGCTGACGACCCTGAACTCGCTCGTCTACTTCTACAGCAACCTGACGAAATTCGGCCTCGCCGTCGGCACCGTGCCCGGGCCGGATCAAATCCAGGGCGATGCCGCGCAGGCCTGGGAGTTCTCGCCGGACGGGACCCAGGTCACCTTCAGGTTGCGGCCAAACCACAAGTTCGATCCACGCCCGCCTACGAACGGTCGCGCGATGGACTCCGCCGATGTCATGTTCAGCTGGTCGCGCTTTGCGAAGCTCTCCAGGTATGCGCCGGAGACGCTCAATGCCACCGACCCCACCGGCCCCATCCTTTCCGTCGAGGCTCCGGACTCCCGCACGGTCGTGTTCAAGATGGCGTTCCCTTACACGCCTATCGTCGAACTCCTCGGCTTCCACTCCTACCTCTTCCTCCTGCCTGTCGAAGCGGACGGCCGCTTCAACGTCGCCTCGGAGGCCCGCGGATCCGGTCCCTTCTTCCTGAAAGAATGGAAGCCAAGCGTGTCGGTCGAATACCAGCGCAACCCGGAGTGGTACGAATCGGGCCGGCCGTTCCTGGACGGCGTCCTCCAAACGATCCTCCCGGACTACGCTTCCGGCCTGGCCCAATTCGAGTCGAAGACCATCTGGGACTACGCTGTCGAGCAGCGAGACATTCTGCGGGTGAAGAGCGCCCACCCGGAAATGACGCTGCTCGTGACTTCGCCGCGGAACGGCACGCCCCTCGACCACTATTTCCAGTTTTCGCAGCAGCCGGACTCTCCTTACCGGGATGTCCGCGTCCGGCGCGCCGTATCCATGCTCATCGACCGCGACGCCTGGATCGATGCGATGTACGAGACTTCGACGTTCGAGTCCCAGGGCCTGCCGGTTGAGGCCTTATGGCACAGCCATATCCCCATCCAAGGCCCGAACTGGATCGACCCAAAGGGTACCGGGCTTGGCGAAGGTGCCAGGTACTTCCGCCACAACCCGGATGAGGCGCAGAAGCTGCTTTCGGCGGCTGGGAAAGACAAGGTCAAATCCTCCTTCCTCTGGACAAACCTCGCAGGCCCCTATGCGAAGCGCAGCGAACTCGTGCTCGGAATGCTTACGGACAGCGGCAAGTTTGACCTTTCGGCAAGGGCGCTCGACCACAACACCGAGTGGCGAGAGACTTGCCAGCGCAGCGGCGGCCTCGCCTTCGACGGGATTTGCTACGCCACTTCCGGTGGTTACAACGAAGAGACCTACCTGGTGAGCGTCTACACCCCCAACGGCAAGTACCGCATATCGGCTCAGCCGGTGCCAAAGTTCACGGACTGGGTCACGCGTATCCGGCAGGAACTGGACAACAACCGCCGCAATCAGATGATCAGAGACATTCAGAAGGAGCTCGCGCTCGAGATGCCCATGATTCCGATGCCAGGGATAGCGTCTTCCTTGACGCTTCGCTGGCCCTGGCTGCGAAACCACGGCGTCTTCAGCAGCGGCAGCGCCAGCGCCCGGGAGATGACCCGCTACTGGTACGACGCCTCGAAGCAAAGCTGAGGCAGGCCGCGTCGTCCCCGGCTGCCGGAGGGCGAGAATCAGGCGACCATTGCGGCTCCTTGTTCCGGGACCTCAGAAGCGCGGTCTCCTTGAGGGGCAGGGGAGGCCGACCGCGCGGGACGTGATTGGAGGAACGCATGACGATGGTTGATGTTCTCCGTGCCGACCACACCGGCGGCCTACGCCGCCCGGACTGGCTGCGGGAACTCGCCGCCGACTTCAGCGAGGGCAAGGCGAGCGAAGCGCAGCTGCGCGAAGGCCAGGACCGCGCCGTCCGTCACCTAATCGAGAAACAAGAAGCCTGCGGCCTGCGCATCGTCAGCGACGGCGAAGTCCGGCGCGTGAACTTCCAGGAGAGCTTCGGAGGCGCTGTCACCGGCTTCGACGCCCAGCCGTACCGCTTTCAGCGTCCAGCCGTCGCCGCGCAATCGCCTGCCGGCCCGCCCCGGCGGGTCGAAAGCGGCCTAAGCGGCGAAGGCCCGGCGATCCTCTACCGGCGCCCCGTCAAGGAGCGGCTTCGCCTGGTCCGAAACCTCATCCTGGAGGAGTACCGCTTCGCGCAAGCGGTGGCCAACGTCCCGGTGAAAGTCACGCTCACCGGCCCGGACCGCATCTCCCAGCGCTTCGAGTATGAGAACTCGCGCCACGTTTACCCGGACATGGACGCTTTCCTGGCGGACGTCGTCGCCATCGAGCGCGAGATGATCGCGCAGGTGATCGAGGCGGGATGCCGCTACATCCAGCTGGACGAGCCAGGCTACACCGCGTACGTCGACCCCGTCCTGACCGAGCAGATGAAGGCGCGCGGCGAGGATCCGATGGCGAACATGGAGCGGTCGATCGCGGCCGACAACGCGGTCATCGAGGGCTTCCCGGGCGTCACTTTCGCCGTTCACATCTGCCGGGGTGGCGGCGGAGGCCGCGGCGGGCCGGGCTGGCACCGGGAAGGCACGTACGACGCCATCGCCGAGAAGCTGTTCAACGAGCTGAACTTCGACAGGTTCCTGCTCGAATACGACAGCGAGGCGGCTGGCACCTTCGAAGCTTTGCGCTACTTCCCGAAGGATAAAATCGCCGTCCTTGGCCTCGTCAGCAATCACGGCGACGTAGAGTCACCGGACTACATCAGGGGACGGCTAAAGGAAGCGTCCCGGTATATCGACCTGGAGCAGGTGGCGATTTGTCCCCGCTGCGGCCTCAACTCCGTACCGGAAGAGGTGGTCTGGGGCAAGCTTCGAACGATAGTCCAGGTCGCCGAGGAGGTCTGGGGCTCCGCATAAGGAAATGCCTGGAAAGGAAACCGAATTGGACCTCTACGAGGTGAAATACCAAGTGGCAATCGCGAACCGAATCCTCGCTGAGCTTGGTCTGGCGAGCGATGTGACGGCGTCGGTCGGTCACGCCAGCCTGCGAGTCCCTGGCCAGCCGGACCGCTTTGTCGTCAAAGGCCGTGGCTACGAGATGGACGTCCTCAGCCGCATGCGACCCCAAGACATGGTCGTCTGCGACCTGGAGGGCTTCAAGGTGGACGGCCCGCCGGGCGTCAGCCAGTGCTACGAAGTGAAGATGCACTCCTGCATCTACCGCGACCACCCCGAGGTTCAGTCGATCGTCCACATCCACCCGCGATTCACGATCCTGATGAGCGTCCTCGGCAAGCGCATCCGGCCGATGAGCAACTCCGGCGCCCGCCTGGTGCGGAACGAGCTTCCCGTCTACCCGCACTCCAAGCTGATCCTGACGGACAAGGACGGCACGGAAGTGGCGGCGGCGCTCGGCAAATCGAAGGCGCTGCTGCTCAAAGGCCACGGCGCCGTCACCACCGGCAGCAGCCTGCAGGAATCGGTGACGAACATGCTCCATCTGGAAGAGCAGGCGATGCTGAACGCCTACGCGGCCTCGATCATGGGTCTGGACCATCCCTACATGGCAGACGAGATGCTCGACGAAGCCGCCGCGCAACCGCCATATCAGGACGTGCCGCATTTCAAGGACAGCTACGACCCGACCGTGCGTCTGCCGAACGGCTTCTGGGCCTATTACACCGAACGGGCAGCGGAAAGCTTGCGTCGAGAGCTGGACTGAGTCGCACGCGGCCGCCTTCGGCCACGCGGGCACG
>DATMBD010000458.1:0-4436 GCA_035559355.1 Dehalococcoidia bacterium | reverse complement strand
TGATCCTGGGCGGCGGCGACACCGGCGCCGACTGCCTGGCGACCGCGCACCGCCAGGGCGCGGAGATCGTGCGCCAATTCGAGATCGTGCCGGAACCTCCTGCCCGCCGCGCCCCCAACAACCCGTGGCCGCTATGGCCGCTGGTCTTCCGCCGCTCCTACGCTCTCGAAGAGGGCGGCCAGCTGGACTTCAGCGTCAGCACCAAGGCGTTCTCCGGCAGCGACGGCGTGGTCGAGAAGCTGCACGCCGTGCGCGTCGACTGGAAGCCGGACGAGAGCGGCCGCGTCCAGATGGTCGAAGTTCCTGGCTCCGAGTTCGACGTGGATGCGGACCTCGTGCTGCTGGCCCTGGGGTTCCTGCACCCAGAACGCCAGGGGCTACTGGAAGCGCTTGGCGTGGAGTTGGATCCGCGCGGCAACGTGAAGACGGACGCCAACAAGATGACGACGGTGCCGGGCATCTTCGCCGCAGGCGACGCCTCGCGCGGCCAGTCGCTCGTGGTCTGGGCGCTGGCCGAAGGCCGCGAAGCGGCCCGCTGCATCGACCTCTATCTGATGGGTGAGACCAGCCTCCCGCGCTCGCTCTCGAACGCCGGCACGGCCGCCCCGACGATGCCGCCGACGTGGCCGAGCTGGCGGCCGCAATAACGCCCGCCTCGCGTCGCTATTCGATCTTCGCGCCTTTGGCCAAGTGGTGGCGTGCGCAGAGGATCCTCACGTTTGCTGGCGTGAGGCCGGTGCCGCCCTTCGCCGCACAAGGGGCTGGCGGTCTTGAGTAGCGTTCAGAACGGCGCGGAAGAAGCTGGCCGTCCAGGCGTTGGCGGTCTTGCGGTTGGCGCAGAACACCACTCGCAGGCTCGGGTGAGCGGCGTACAGTTCCGCTATGGCCGCGGCGCAGAATGTCGGCGTGAAATGGTGCGTCCGCCTGGGGTTGAGGAAGTCCTCGTAAGCAGCCTCGATGACCAGGGCGTTGAACCGATTGGCTGAAAGCTCCAGCAGGCGCTGATGGAGAAGCGGCAGGACGCCGAAGTCCGCCAGCAAGTTATCGAACGTCTTCCGCTCCACGACGGCTAGGACCTCGCCGTCGCGAACGAGGGCGTAGTCGCCAGCAGGCAGGCGGGCGCGTTCGGTCGTGCTGCCTGGGAAACGCCAAGGGTAGCGTTCGCCGCTATCGATGACGACGTGCATGGCGGCGCTTCCGGCCCGCAAGGCCGCCGGGGCAACCTTCGGCCGCCTTTGCGACATCGAGGTCTGGGTCTGCCAGAAGACCTGCTCGTACGTCTGGTCGGGCTGCTCTTTGTATGGCCGGCGTAAGAAGAGGAAGTCGCAGCGCTTGTAGCGGCCGCGATCCAGCACCACCGACACGCGGACGCCGCGGCGTTGCATGGCCAGGACGGCAACCCGCTCCAGCTCCTCGCCAGCCTCGACGGGGCCTAGCGATGGGTCTTCACGCAGACAAAAGACGTTGTGGCCGGCTGCGGGCCAGCGGTCCTGGGCCCGCAACCGTAGCAGCTCGCGCCCGTCAGGCGCCTCGATGCGGATGCGGTACGGGAAACGCGGGCTGGGACAGCGCTCCAGGGTCCAGGTGCCAACCGCCACGCGGTCTTACTCCGGCGCCGCCGCGCCGACCTCCTGGGAACCGGCCGGCGCCGCATCGTCGGGGGGCCGCCTGAGGCCATCGAGCACGCCGGAGTGGGCCCGAACGATGAAGTACAGCCACGCCATCGCCAGGACCAGGAGGCCCCACTCCAGCACCTTGAAATAGCGGTCGGTGGTATCCAGGCTGAGGCCGAGCATGCCGAGGCCGTAACCGATGCCGACGTAGGTCAGAATCCAAAGACAGGCGCCGCCATAATCGGCGGGGGCCCAGCGCCGGTAAGGCATGCGCAGCAGGCCCGCGGCTGTGGGGCCCATGACCCGCGTGTAACCGGCGAAGTGGTACACGAGCACGAAGGAGACGCCGCGGCGCAGGATGGGTTCGCGCACCTTGTCGTTCAGTTCCGAAAGAAAAGGCAAATGCCCGAACCGGGCCCACCCGAACCTGCCGAGGGCGTAGCTGATCGTGTCGCCGGTGATCGTGCCCAGGATGCCGAGGGCTATCGCGCCCTGAACGGACATCGAGCCGTCATGGGCCGCCAGGCCGGCGAGGATCACCACGAGCAGGCCCGGTACGACGAGGCCGACGAGGAGAGTGTTCTCGCAAAGAGTCCCGAAGAAGACGACCCAATAGCCGTAGTCGTCAAATAGCGAACGGACGGCATCGGCAGCCTTGCGGATGAGCCAGCTGTAGCCACGATAGATCTCGAGCGGCAGCCTCACCAGGAACTCGAGCCCGTCCAGCAACGAGCCCCAGACCGAGGCGATCGCGACGAGGTCCAGGGGAAATTCCATTTTGCGCACGCGCCCCAGGGCGGCTGTCCCCCGGGGCGCACGCGACGATTCTAGCATCCACGCCCGGCGCCTCCTTTCGGGAGGTCGGCCTTGCCTCAGCGGTCGTCGGCGAGGTCGGCTGCCCAGAACTGCCAGAGCAGGTAAGCAGCGCAGAGGACCACCGCAATCGCGATGACGAGGCCGCCCATGTCGTTTCCTCCCAGTACGTTTGTTCGGATAGTAGAACACACGTACTAGGATGTCAACCGGCTACGGACGAGGGGAGGAAGATTCCACCTCTTCCCGCACCTCGACGAGCGGATCGCCAATCTCGACGCGCTGGGTCTCCTGGACGTGGACGCTGGACACCACCCCGTCCACGCGCGAACGGAGGTCGTTCAGCATTTTCATGGCCTCGACGACGACGAGGACATCTCCGGCCGCAACACGGTCGCCCGCCGCCGCGCGGACCTCGGATACCACGCCCGTAAGTGGAGCGCGCAGCAGCCAGCGGCCTTCGACGAACTGGTCAGGCTCATCCGGGCGGGAGCGGAGCCGGCGCCGCGTCGTCTCCACGGTGTAGGAGTGACCGCCGACTTGTACGGCGATGGCATTGGGGCCTTCGGAGACGAGTACCTCGAGGAGCCGGTCTTCGAGGACGAGCACGTAATTCGGCGACCCCGGGATGGGCTGCAGGCGGACCAGACGCCAGACGCCATCCACGTTCACGCGAAGGCCGTCCGGCGTCTCCTCGAGTTCGGCCTCGACTTCGCGGTCGCCGAGTCTTAGAAAGTACTTCGCCAGTTGCGGCCCCCCACGCGCTCCGTCGCTGACCGCAGGCCAGCCTGCTTCCAGGGGTTGGACGGACGCGCGGCGTGGTTTCCTTGCGCTTGCTTGCGCCGCTCGTGGGCCACGATCGCCGCCGCGATCAGAGCCTCCCGTTCGTCTTCGCAGGGCGCCACCGCTGCCGCCGACCGGCTCTCGAGGAAGCGCGTGTGGATTCGGCCGGCGAGGAAATCTGCATCTTCGAACAGCTGGCGGTGAAACGGCAGCGTGTTCTGGACGCCGGCTATCACGTATTCGCCCAGGGCGCGTCGCATCCTGGCGATGGCCTCCCGGCGCGTTTCGCCCCACGCGCACAGCTTCGCCAGCAAGGAGTCGTAGTGGGGCCCAACCTCCCAGCCGCGAAACAAGGCGCTATCGACGCGGATACCGGGCCCTGCGGGTTCGGTGAGGCCCTCGACGCGGCCGAGGCAGGGCAGAAAGCCGCGGCTCGCGTCTTCGGCGGTGATCCGGCATTCCATCGCCCAGCCCTTCAGCATGACGTCTTCCTGGCTGAAGCCCAGAGGCTCACCAGCCGCGACGCGCAGTTGCTCCCGGACGAGATCAAGACCCGTCACCAGTTCCGTGACCGGATGCTCGACCTGAAGGCGCGCGTTCGCCTCGATGAAGTAGAAGTTGCCGTCGCGGTCGAGGAGGAATTCGACGGTGCCCGCGTTGGCATAGGCGGATTCGCGGGCGATAGCGACGGCGGCTTCGCCGAGGCGGCGACGCAGCTCTTCGTCCACAGCCGGCGACGGAGACTCCTCCACGACCTTCTGGCTGCGGCGCTGCACGGAGCACTCGCGCTCGCCGAGGTGGACGGCGTTGCCGTACGAGTCCGCGATCACCTGCACTTCGACGTGGCGGACGGGGTCGAGATAGCGCTCGATGTACACGCCGTCGTCGCCGAAGCTAGCCTGCGCCTCGGCGGCGGCGGTGCGAAGCGCCTGCTCGAGGTCCGCTTCGCGCTCCACCAGACGAATGCCCTTGCCGCCTCCGCCGGCGGCGGCCTTGATCAGGAGCGGGAACCCGACTCGAGGAGCCAGGCGTCTGGCTTCCTCCGGGCTGACGCGGCCCGGGCTGCCGGGAACGGTCGCCACGCCCGCGGCCTCGGCGATGCGACGCGCCTCCACCTTGTCGCCCAGCAGGTGGAGTGTCTTCGGCGAAGGGCCCACGAAGACGAGGCCGGCGTCCTGGCACGCCTGGGCAAAGGCTGCCTGCTCCGACAGGAAACCGTAGCCGGGA
>DATMBD010000457.1:0-2598 GCA_035559355.1 Dehalococcoidia bacterium | reverse complement strand
AGCAGGGTTCCGGCTACGTCCCCGGGACCGGGCAAGCGTTTGAGAGCGTTATGGTCATGACCACGAAACCGCGGCTGGCCGCGGCGTCGAACGCGCGCTTCAACCCCTCGAAGACCTGAGGAGACTCGCCAGTGACCAGCGTGCTCATCGCCCCGACCTCGAACTCCAGCCCCTGCGAGCGCATCTCCGCTAAGGCGGCGTCTATGGCTGGGCTGAGGTCTTCGACGCCTAAGGGGTAGACGGAGAACTGACAGGAAACCATGCGCGCCTCCCGAGTTCGTGATGCGGCCACCATACTCCGACATGTGGGGAGGCTGCCACGCTCCGACCGGGCGTGGCAGCCTCCCCCATGACTGCGACGGCGGCCCAACCGCCAACGAGGCTTAGGGGTTGGCGGCCGGCAGGTCCTCGAGGAGCGCGAGGAAAATCCGGTCCCGGAGGAGCGGATAGTTGATCTCGATTCGGACGGGCACCCCTGGTTGGGGCTTGCCCGGCTCCAGGAGGATGAAGCCGTGCCTGTCCGCCATGCTCTTCATGTAAAGCAGCGCGGCTTGGCTCAGGCCTTCATGTCCGTCGGGGAGGATCTCTTTGACTATGAGCTTAGGCTTGCGCACTTCGGCCTCCAGGGCGCATAGACGTTGCATTTGAGCCTCGCCGTCCGCGCCCTCCGGACGCACGAAGGAACGGAGCCGGGGACTGCCCGTGGCAATGCCTAGCGCGCGACGGAGGCCGGCGGAGCACTTCTCTATGCTCGGCCGGCCTCGCGGGCGCTATACCTTCTCCTCCACGGCCTCCCTCGCCGGCTCGGGCGCGGTCCAGACCTCTCGCAGGTGCCGGCTTCCCTCCCACCAGTCGACGCTTCGAGGCAGGATGCACTCGCCGGAGCGCTGGCGGTACAGCTCAGGTCGGTCGACGCCGGGAGGAATAGTGCCGTGATCGCGGAGCGCCTTGGCCGCGGCAATCCAGCGGCGGCGAGTGCGAATGATCATGGAATCGCTCGTCCCCAGGTGCTCGCGGTCTCGCGTGTAGATGGGACCCATAGTCTCGGTCATCGCCATGTCCTGCTGACGGATGCCCGGGATGCCTGTGTAGCTCTCGCCGCGCTTCTGGGCCTCGCGGTCGATCAGGTAGTCGTTGTCCATGTTCTGAGTGAGCCGGAAGCGGCCGTACCAGTCGGTCGTCTGGGGCAAGTACTTCCCGTGCGTGAACGGCGGCAGCTTCTCGTTCAGGTCCGGCATCTCGCCGCGGTTGATCGGCATGTAGTAGCCGCCGGGGTCGTCGCGGTCGGTGCGGACGTGGATCTCCCACTGCAGGGTGTGCTCGTCGTCCATGGGGACATAGGCGTTCATTTTCGCGATCGGCCCCAGGTCGCCGGCGGCCTGCTGAGCGTAGAACGGGAAGAACACGTGGCCGATGCGCCAGTAGTAGGTATCGGGCTCGGCCGGGCGGTAGACGCCGTAGGAGCAACCGAACTCGGTCTCCTTGACCACGAACTTGCCTGCCCTCTGAGCGAACTGGTAGCGGTTCCAGCTGCCCGGCGGCTGGTCTTCGGCTTTCTCGGCGCCCATGTGCAGGAAGACGAAGTGGATCGTGTCCAGCTCGCCTTCGATGCCCTGCATCCAGTTGTTCGGCCGGTAGAGGACCTTGATCCGCTCCGGGTCCTTGTTGAGGATGTTCGCTTCGATGTCGGGCAGAGGCGGCGGCACCTCGCGCGGCCCCATGTACGCCCAGACGATGCCGTTGCGCTCGTGGGTGGGGTAGGCAGTGATCCGGACCTTGTTCTTGAAGTTGCTCTCGGCCGGCTCGGAAGGCATGTCGACGCAGGTGCCCGCGCGGTCGAATTTCCAACCGTGGTAAACGCAGCGCAGCCCTTCCTCTTCGTTACGGCCGAAGAACATGGACGCCCCGCGGTGGGGGCAGGCGTCCGCTACCAAGCCGACCTTGCCGGACGTGGTGCGGAAGGCGATGAGTTTCTCGCCGAGGAGCATGACGCGCACAGGCGGGCAGTCCGGGGCCGGGAGCTCGTCGGAGCGCACGGCAGGGATCCAGTACTGGCGCATGAGGTTGCCCATGGGCGTCCCGGGGCCCACGCGGCAAAGCAATTCGTTGTCTTCGCGGCTTAGCATTCGATTCCCCCTGATTGAGTTCCCTAGCGTGCTTCCCTGCGCCTGGGCCGGGCCTGCCTAGCCCTTGACGCCCGCTTTCTCTTTCGCGGTGATGTACGCCTCTCCCATGGTGGGAAACTTGGCCTCGTAAGGGCCGCCTTCTCCCTGAAAGCGCACCTCATACTGGACGCCCCGGCCGGTGGCGTCCGGAGTCTCTAGGATCTCAGCCTTGCCCTGCGGCCCTTCGACGACGGCGACGACTTCGTTCTGGGTTACCACTGGTGGCCTCCTTCTTCTGGCGCTCGTTCGGCGTGGTCTCTAGAGCTCGCAGTAGGCGAAGCCGGCGCCTACCGGCGAGGAGTAGATGGGGATGTAGTCGATAATCCGCCAGCGTTTGTCCGGCACGGTGGCCGCGGCGGCGACCCAGTTGCAGAACTCGCGCGTACCGCCCTGCGGCCCGCAGGTGGCTGGCAGCCCGGTGCTGACGGCGCCC
>DATMBD010000456.1:0-4331 GCA_035559355.1 Dehalococcoidia bacterium | reverse complement strand
GCGGTGGCGTCCGACCTGCGCGGCGAGGGCCTGGCCCTGGGTTGGTAGGCGTCACGACGATGAGTGACGAAGGCGGGCGGCTAGCAGCCCGCGGAGAAGCGCCGTCTCTAGGCCTCGCCTTCGAGACGGATGCCGATTCGGCGACGCTAGCGAGGAGCCCCATCTCCGCCAAGCGCATTGGCTTTCGGCTAGCCCGTTGCGACGTCTGGTTAGCACGGATGGGCTGAAGCTCCTGAGCGCCCATGCTGTTAAAGTACGAGTTGATGAAGGAGAAAAAGACCACGCAGCGAGCCACGGTCCGTTCGGTGCAGCGCGCCGCCAGGATCATCACCGCCCTCGCAGAGCATCCCTACCCCATGGGCGTCGCGGAACTGGCGTCGCGGGTCATGCTCTCTCCCGGGAGCGTCCATCGCATGCTTTCGACGCTGATCGAGATCGGCTGGGTGGACCAGAACACGCGCACCGGGAAGTACAGGCTGGGCACTCGCATGCTCGGCATCGGCTCCACGGGGTTGATTACCAGTCCCGTGGTCCAGAATGGGCGCATGTTCCTGGCGCGCCTGTCGGAGATGACCGGCTACGCGTCGGCTCTCAGCACGCTCGTGGGCTTGCGCGTCATCCACCTCGCGAGGGCGCCTGGTAACTTCAACCCTACTCCGGGTTTCGAGCCCGGCGTCTCGCAGCCGGCTCACACGATGGCCGATGGCAAGCTCCTGCTCGCGTACCTTCCCCCGGCAGAACGGGCGTATCTCTACGAGGTGGACGGCCTTCGCGCCTACACGCCGCGGACGATCACGGACCCAGAGCTCCTGGAAAAGGAGCTGGCGTGCATTCGGGAGCGGGGCTATGCGACGGACAACTTCGAGCGGTTCGAAGCCACGCGCGGCGTCGCCGTCCCCGTCTTTGGCCTCAACGGCGAGCCGTTGCTGGCGATGCTGGCGATCGGCCCGCTGGAGAACACGCCTGAGCACGACATCAAGCTGGCGACGGAGATGAAGGCGCTGGCGACGGAGATGTCGGACTACATCGCCGAGATGGGCGACATGCCGCGGCCCAGCACCGAGTTCGCGAAGTACAACCTGCAGTAGGGCGCGACGGCAGCCGCCTGCCCGCGGCTGGGTTTCGGGCAGCAGCGCGCCGCAGCGAGGTCAAAAATTCGGCCCGTTTCGATAGCGTCGCGCTCAGCACGTCACGGGCATTTGTTGGGCTAGAATCCGTGCATCCCTGGCTGGAGGTGACCGGCATGGCGGACGGCTTCAAGATCTGGATGGACGGCAGGCTGTTGGCCGAAGAAGAGGCCACGTTACCCGTGAACAGCGCGGCCGTTTTCTACGCGACGAACGTCTTCGAGGGCCTTCGCGCCTACTGGAACCCGCAGGACGAAGAGCTGTATTGTTTCCGGCTTGCCGAGCGCTTCACGCGCTTCCGCGAATCGATGAAGATGATGCGCTTCACGATCCCGTACTCGGACGCGGACCTGTACGAGGCCGTACGGGAGGTCCTGCGTGGCAACGGCGTGCGCGAGGACGTCCACATGCACATGGTCGCCTACGTGCGCGGCGCCGGCCTGGACGCGACATCGCCGACGGGCCTCTACATCAACCCGCGCCGCCGGCCTGGCGTCGGCGCCGGCCGCGGCCTGCACTGCTGCGTCAGCTCCTGGGCCCGCACGGCGGACAACGCCATCCCCATCCGTCTCAAGTCCGGCTCCAACTACCAGAACGGCCGCCTCGCCATCCTGCAAGCGAAGGCGGATGGCTACGACCAGCCCATCTTCCTGAACAAGGAGGGCCACGCGGCCGAAGGCAGCGGCGCCTCCTTCTTCATGGTCCGCAAGGGCCGGCTGGTAACGCCGCCGGTCACCGCCGACATCCTCGAGAGCATCACCCGCGCCACGCTCATCGAGGCCATCTGCCCCGAAGCGCTCGGCATGGAGGTTGTCGAGCGGGAGATCGACCGCACGGAGCTTTATGTGGCGGACGAGGCGTTCTTCTGCGGCAGCGGCTACGAGATCACGCCTATCGTCTCCATCGACCGCTTCCCCCTGGGGGACGGCGAGGTCGGCCCGGTGACGCGGCGCCTGCAGCAGGCCTACCTCGACATCGTCCGGGGCACGGACAGGCGCCATCCTGAGTGGCGGACGCCGGTCTACAGCGCCGTCCGCGTCTAGCCCGCCAGGGCGGAGCGCTCAGACTTGTGTAGAGTTCTGTGCCACGCTTCCGGGCGGCCTGTGCTTGCCGCGGACGTCACTTCTCGCGAAGCGCGTTGGCGGCCCTCCGCGGCGGCCTCTTCTTCTATTCCCGCCGCGCCGCTAGGCTACGGTTCATAAGCAGGAGCAAGGAGACGGCTAGCTTGGCAGAGAACGTATTCGAGGTCGTCAGTCCGGCAGGTCTGCCGGTGACTCAGAGCCGGGGCTTGGCCCCGCGTCTGGACACACTTGCGGGCAAGACCATCGGCGAGGTCTACAACCATCATTTCAAGGGCGACCAGATGTTCGTTCTCTATCGGCAGTTGCTGCAGGAGCGCTACCCCGGCGTGCGCATCGTCCCCTTCACGGAACTGCCGGCTTCCTTCGTGGGCGGCGATCCGGCCTCGCACCGGCGCATCGCCCAGGAAGTGGCCGCGAGGGCGAAGGAGATGGGGTGCGATGCCATCATCTCTGGGAATGGCGGCTGAGGGACCTGCACTCCGGCCGCGGTGCGGCCGGCCGCCGAAGCCGAGAAGCTCGGCATCCCCAGCGTCGTGGTTACGCTCACCGGTTTCACGAGGGTTGCCCAGCAGGCGGCGAAGGCGATGGGCGTGCCGGACTTGCGCATCGCCGAATACCCAGGCGCCGTGGGCGTGCACCCCAAACACATCGTCCGCAAGAACGTCACCGAAGTCCTGTTCGATCGCATCGTCGAGGGGCTGACGAGCGCGCCCGGCTCGGCCGCGGACGCCCCTGCTGCCCACGCCCGTCGGCCGGACGACATCGTCTTTCGCGGCGACGTGGACGCCGTGGACGAGTTCTTTCGCAGCCAGCGCTGGACGGACGGCTTGCCGATCGTGCCGCCGACGCCGGAGCGCATCCACGCCTTCCTCGCACACACGACCCGCCAACCGGACGAGACGATCGCGGTCCTGCCCCAGGCCAACCTGGCGGCGACGCCCTGGAACATCGCCGCCAACGCCGTGATGGCCGGCTGCCGGCCCGAACACATGCCCATCCTAGTCGCCGCAGTCGAGGCGATTGGCGACGAGCGCTACAACCTGAACAACATCGGCACGACGTGGGGCGTCGTCCCCTACCTCCTCGTCAACGGGCCCATCGTCAAGCAACTGGGAATCGAGTGCGGCGGACAGCTGATTTCGAAGGGCCCCAACCCCGCCCTCGGGCGCGCGCTCGGCCTGATCGTCAAGAACATCGCCGGCTACCAGCCCGGTGATAACTACATGGGCACGTTCGGCTATCCCCTCTGCTTCGCGCTCGCCGAAAACGAAGCCGAGACGCCATGGGAGCCTTACCACGTCGAGCACGGCTTCGATGCTGACGTGAGCACGGTGACGGCGGGCGCCACGATCACCTGGGGCTGGCCGCCATCCCCCTACGAGACCGCGGACAAGACCGCCGCCCAGAGCGCGCTCGAGTTCCTGCGCGTGGACATCACGAAGCGGGCTTGCCTTCCCCGGCTCGCGGAGCGAGGCGAGAACGGCTTCCGGAACATGGTCACGCTCCTTTTGGCGCCGCCGGTCGCGAAGACCCTGGCCGCCGCGGGCTACACGAAACGCCGCCTCAAGGAGTACCTGTACGAAAACGCCAGGGCCCCCGTGGGCGAGATCGGTTGGGGCCTGACGTACGGCCACCCGGAGGCCTTCACGGTGGAGAAGTACGTCGAGATGGGCATCTACCCGAAGGAGTATCTGGTGTCGCCGGACGAGCCCGTGCGCGTGCTGCCCAGCCCGGACATACTCCACGTCGTCGTCTGCGGCGACCCCGACCGCAACCGGATCATGACCCTCTGGAGCGGCTACGTGCAGCCCGTGACCAAGAGGATCGATCTGCCGTAGGCGCGGCGCGACAGCCTTCAGACCGCGATCTCGACCTCGGCCTCGATTTCGACGGGAATGCCGAAAGGCAGCTCCGCCATGCCCACGGCGCAGCGGGAGTGGGCCCCGGCCTCGTCGCCCCAGAGGTCCATGACTAAATCCGTGAAGCCGTTGATGACCTCCGATTGCCGTTCGAAGCCGGGAGCCGAGTTCACCATGCCGAAGACGCGCAGCCATGCGGTCACCCGGTCGAGGTCGCCCAGCTCGCGCCTAAGACTGGACAGGATCGAGACGCCAGTCAGCCG
>DATMBD010000455.1:0-4185 GCA_035559355.1 Dehalococcoidia bacterium | reverse complement strand
AAGACCGCGCCTTCGAGGTGCTGGAGGTGCTGGCGCGCCTGGTACGGGCCGAGGATTGCGTCTGCCAGCTCGCGGATGCCGAGTATGCCCTCTATCTGCCGCAGACTTCCCCGGCGGGCGCTGCCGTGGTCATGCGGCGTCTGGAGCAGGCGCTGGAGGCGTTTACTCCCCGCTTCGGCATAGCCTATCTGGAGCCGGGCCGTTCGGCGAGCGCCGCCGCCATGATCGATTTCGCGCGCCGCTCGCGCGTCAGGCCTCCGGACGAAGCCGGCGGGCAGCCTGGAGCGGCCGCCTAGCATCCTCGTTTGTCCCGCGCCGCGACCGGGGAAGATGGCCGAACGCCAGCCTGCCTCCCGGTCTCGGGGCCCTGAAGCCTTCGGTTGGCGGTTTGCTTTGCCGTCCCGGCTCGACCTCTTTTGCCGATCGGCGTTTCCAGGCGCTAGACTCGGCTCGGAAGGTGTGAACGCGGCTCGAAGGTAGGGAAGAAAAGCGTGTTTACCGGCATCGTCGAGGAAGTCGGGACCGTTCGGTCGGTGGCGCCGGGGCGCTTGGTGATCAACGCCAAGCGCGTTACCTGGGGCACGAATCTCGGCGACTCGATCGCCGTCAACGGCTGCGATCTCACGGCCGTGCACATCGACGAAGATGGGTTCACGGCCAACGTGATCGAGGAGACCTACAAGAGGACCAACCTGGGCGATTTGAAGCCCGGCGACCCGGTGAATCTGGAACGGGCGCTGACGTTAGCCGGCCGGATCGGCGGCCACCTGGTGCGGGGCGTCATCGAGCATACGGGGACGTTGGTCTCCCTGGAGCCGCAGGAGCACTCCGTGATCGCCCGTTTCCGGGCGCCCCCGGAGATCATGCGTTACGTGATCGTGAAGGGGCCCATCGCCGTCAACGGCGCGTCTTTGACGGTCATAGAAAGGGACGAAGAGGGATTCGCCGTGGGCCTGATCCCGTACACGCAACAGAACACGAACCTGATGAAACTGAACCCTAACGGTAGAGTAAACTTGGAGCCGGACATTATCGCTCGCTACGTTGAGCAGCTTCTGGACGAACGATATCTCCCCGCAGCTAGAGGGTTGGGCTAGCTCCCGCGCAGAGAAGAGGCACGAGGGATGACAACGGCAGAGGCGCAGGCTGACAATGCTTCGACCAGGCCGGCAAGGCGGCGTGAGCGCGTCATGGCGACTGTCGAGGAAGCCATCGAGGAGTACAGGGCCGGCCGCTTCGTGATCATCGTCGACGACGAGGAGCGAGAGAACGAGGGCGACCTCACCATTCCCGCTCAATTCGTGACGCCTGCCCACATCAACTTCATGGCCAAGTACGGCCGCGGCCTCATCTGCATGCCGATGACCGGCGAGCGCATCGAGGAGCTGGGCATACCGATGATGGTCAGCCCCAGCGTCAACTCCTCTCCCTTCGGGACTCCCTTCACGGTCTCCGTCGAGGCGCGGTCCGGCGTCACGACGGGGATCTCGGCGGCGGACCGCGCCCGGACCGTGCAGGTCCTCATCGACCCCAAGTCGACGAAAGACGACCTCGTCATGCCGGGGCACCTCTTCCCGCTGCGAGCGCGGGAAGGCGGCGTCCTGGTGCGAGCCGGACAAACGGAAGCCACGGTGGACCTATGCCGGCTCGCCGGCCTCTATCCTGCCGGTGTCCTCTGCGAAATCATGCGCGGCGACGGCAGCATGATGCGCCTGCCGGAGTTGAAACGCTTTGCAGCCCGCCACGGCCTCAAGATCCTGACCGTGGAACAGCTAATCGCCTACCGCCAACGGCACGAGAAGCTGGTGGAGCGCGTCACCGAGACGATCATCCCGACGATCTACGGCACCTGGAAGGCGATCGCCTATCGGAGCACGACCGACCCGGACGAACACGTGGCCTTGGTGATGGGTGACGTCAGCGACGACAAACCGGTGCTCGTCCGCATGCATAGCCAGTGCGTGACCGGTGACGTCTTCCGCAGCATGCGTTGCGACTGCGGCGAACAGCTCGAGAAGTCGATGCAGATGATCGGCGAGGAAGGCCGCGGCGTAATCGTCTACATGCGCCAGGAGGGCCGCGGGATTGGCTTCCACAACAAGCTCCGCGCCTACGCCCTCCAGGACGCCGGCCTCGATACTGTGGAGGCGAACGAAGCCCTCGGCTTCGAAGCCGACCGCCGCGATTACGGCATCGGCATGCAGATCCTCGTCGATCTTGGCCTGAAGCGAATCCGGTTCCTGACCAACAACCCCAAGAAGCGGGCCGGTCTGGAAGGCTTCGGGCTGCAGATGGTGGAGCGGGTGCCGATCATCGTTCAGCCCAACGAGTTCAATGCCCGCTACCTCCAGATCAAGGCGGAGAAGCTGGGGCACCGCTTCGACGACGATCCCATGAACGTCGTCTAGACGCTCTTCCCGGCAAGACGAATTGCAGCGAGCGGGCGGCTGGAGGGTCGCTGGTGAAGCAGTACCCGGAGAACCTCGATGGCAACGACCTGTCGATCGCCATCGCCGTGGCGCGCTTCAACACGCTGGTCACGGAGCGGCTGCTCGCCGGTGCGCTCGAAGGCCTGGCGTCGCTGGGAGTCAGCGAAGAACGCACCGCCGTCGCGTGGGTACCCGGGTCGTTCGAGCTACCGTTCGCGGCGCGGCGATTGGCCGAGAGCGGCGACTACGACGCGGTCGTGTGCCTGGGTTGTGTGATCAAGGGCGAGACCGACCACAACGAATACATCAACCACGCCGTCGCCCTTGGCCTGCAGGATGTCGGGGCCAGCACAGGCGTGCCGGCGATCTTCGGCGTCCTGACCGTCAACAGCCTGGAACAGGCGCTGGCCCGCGCCGAAGAAGGCACGACGAACAAGGGCTACGAGGCCGCTCTGGCGGCCGTCACCATGGCGCGCCTCCGCCGGAAGCTCGGCGAATAGACCTATCGCCCCCGCTGCTCTGCCTCCCCTGTGTTATCATGCGGCTGGTTCCCCGGAGGTCCCTTTCTTGACCGAGATCCAGCCGACGGACCCGCAGTCGGACGCGGACGACGAGCAGTGGCATAACGGCCACGGCGAGGCGCCGGATCACAGCGCCTTGACTTCGCTCCAGCTGGCGCACCGCGTCGTCGCCCGATTTCCCGAGCTCGCCAAGCGCTACCAGAAGTTCATCGGCACGGCCGCCGTGGTTTCTTCGGCCCTCATCGTCCTCGCCAGCATCGCCGTGGCCCGCCGCCTCAACCGAGGGGAGAAGCCGGAGGAGATCCTGGCCTCGATAACGCCGGACGAAATCGAAAACGCGGGCAAGGTAAAGCCGGCCAAGCCGAAGTCCGAGAAGAACGGAAAGAGCCGGTTCCTGCACTAGCGGGGCCTGACCCGTGCCGCCAATGCCGACGGCTGCACTTGACGCCGTAGAACATTTTTGCTATGTCTAGGCCGCCCATGCTGCGGCGGGTCCTCCATGTCGACCTCGATGCCTTCTTCGTGGCGGTGGAGCAGGCGCGTGACCCCTCGCTCAAGGGCAAGGCGGTCATCGTGGGCGGTGATCCGGACGGCCGCGGCGTCGTCGCGACGGCTTCATACGAGGCGCGGGCTTTCGGCGTCCACTCCGCCATGCCGCTGCGAACGGCGAAGCGTCTGGCCCCGCACGCAGTCTTCCTGCGCGGCGACTTCCAGGAGTACGCCCGAGTCTCGCGCGCCTTTCACTCCATCTTGTCTAACTACAGCCCACTCGTGGAGTCGGCCGGGCTCGACGAGGCCTATATCGACATAACGGGGTGCGAGCCGCTTGTCGGGACGCCCGAGCAGGCGGCGGCAACGATTCGGCAGCGGGTGCGGTCCGAGCTTTCCCTCGCGGCCTCGGTGGGGATCGCGACCAGCAAGCTCGTCGCAAAGGTGGCCTCGGACGCGGCCAAGCCCGATGGCGTCAAGGTCGTGCCGCCGGGGAGCGAGGCCGAATTCCTGGCGCCGCTGCCGCTGCGCGTCCTGCCCATGCTGGGCCCGTCCATGGAGCGCAAGCTCAACCAGATGGGGCTGACCACGCTG
This sequence comes from Dehalococcoidia bacterium, assembly GCA_035559355.1. Lineage (GTDB taxonomy): Bacteria > Chloroflexota > Dehalococcoidia > DSTF01 > WHTK01 > WHTK01. Next base: position 152 of record DATMBD010000455.1, on the reverse strand, counting down.
GGCCAACTCCAGGCCGTGCCGGCGTCCACGCTCGTGGGCCTGTTCGGCAGGCAGGGCGCCCTCATCTCTCAGCGCTGTCGCGGAATCGACCCGACGCCGGTGGGGGGTGAAGCGGACGCCAAGTCCATCAGCCGCGAAGGAACGTTCGCGGC
>DATMBD010000454.1:0-2976 GCA_035559355.1 Dehalococcoidia bacterium | reverse complement strand
TTGCGGTCGGCGAACGCCTTCTGGATGGCGATGGCGCATTCCAGCGCGCGGGTCGCGGAGCTGAAGGAGGCCATGAAGCTGTCGCCCATGGTCTTGACTTCGGCTCCGCCGTAGGCTGCCAGCGCCTCGCGCGTGATGATCTCGTGCTCCCTGAGCAGCTCGCGCCCGCGTTCGTCGCCCAGCCGCTGCATCATGGCCGTGTGCTGTTCCAGGTCCGAGAAGAGGATGACGCGGAGTCCGCCGACTTCGTGCTCGTGGTCGTGCTCGTGGTGCCATTCCGCCGGCACGGAGACGCGTTCCGGGTTCAGGAAGTCCAGCATCAAGGCGATGCCTTCTTCGTTCGGATAGGGGCCAATCGAAGGTTCGCGGACGACGTCGAGGCGGGCGTTGGCGATGCGGGAAGCGAAGAGACGGGCGTTGTTCTCGCGCGCGCGGCTGCCGAGACGGTAGAGCACCAGAGCCGGCGCCTTGATCTGGGGAAGGTACGGGGTGGGGTCAGAGGCCATGAGGGCCTTGTTCATCGCCCGCGCGGAGGCGGCTGTGTGGGTTTCTCGCAGGATCGACTCGATGATGGGCGCATTCGAGCCGTCCCAACCGGCGATAATCCGCGCCCGGATGCGCACGTAGAGGTCCCAGTCTGCGTCCATGACGGGTTCGATTGCCTGCAGCTGAGCCCGGCGCGGGGCGTCCAGGTCGTCCTGAACGGAATGGCCCTCCCAGACGATGAGGTGGGTCACGCGCTCCGGGCGCTGGGCGGCATAGGCAAAGGCAACGTCGCCTGAGCTGGGCAGGCGCAAGAGCGCAAACTGCTCGATGCCCAGGCGGTCGACGACTGCCTCGAGGTCCTTGCAGGCGGCGTCGACGGAGAAGTCGATCGCGTCGCGCTGGGACATGCCCATGCCTCGGCAGTCATAACGCACGACGCGAGCGCCCCGGGCGAGGCCCTCATAGGCCGCGCGGCGGCTGACGATTTGCCATTCGAGCTCGAGGTGGCTGGTGGAGATGACGGGCGGGATGACCAGCGCCGGGCCCTTGCCCAGCGTCCAGTAGGCGATGCTGACGCCATCGCTCGTCTGGGCGTATTGGACGCTGTGCGGCATGGCGCAAGTGTACTCGAATCAGCGGCCGGACTACGCTTCGAGCGTCACGCCCGCGCGCTCTGCGCCTGGGCTACCGCATCCCTGATGAAGGCGTCCTCTCTGGCCAGGGCGCGCCGCGCGATCTCGATCGGGAAGGCGGTGAATCCGTGGACGGCGCCGGGATACACGGCCAGCTCAGCCTGGTTGCCGGCCGCCAGCCAGCGAGCGTACATGAAGAGGCTGTCGTCCAGGAGGGGGTCCAGTGTCCCGACGGTGAAAAGGGCCTTCGGCATGCTGGACAGGTTCGCGCAAAGTGGCGAGACATCAGGATCGTCGCGCTTTTGGGGCGGGACGAAGTGGTCGAAGAACCATTCCATGACCGGCGTGTTGAGGATCAGGTTGCGATCGCCCCAGTTGCGCAGACTGGGCGTTGCCCGTAGGTCGAAGACGCCGTAACCGAGGTTGGCGGCCACGAACGGCCGCAGGCCGTGACGATCTCGCAAGCGCAGCAGTGAGACGACAGCCAGGTGCGCCCCCGCCGATTCGCCGGCGATCACCAGGCGGTCCGTGCCGAACTCTGATGTCGCGCTCTTTGCCAGCCATAGCGCTGCGGCCTCGCAATCGTCCGGGCCGGCAGGATAAGGATGCTCCGGCGCCAGGCGGTACTCGACGCTGATCACGGCTACGTGGCAGGCATTGGCGAGCGATTCGAGGCGCTGGTCCTGCTGGTCAGCGGCGCCCAGGACCCAGCCGCCGCCGTGGAAATGGAGATAGACGCCATCGATGCGGTCCGGGAAAAAGCAGCGCAGCGGAATGTCGCCGGCCGGGCCTGGGATCCGGCGCTCGACGGCCTTCTCGGACCGCAGGATGGGGCCGCGCCAGCCCCGGCCTTCCTCTCGCGCCCGGCGCACGGCCTGCGGCGTTTGGGTGTGCGTGGGCGGGACCTGGGCGAGGAGTTCCTCGAGCTGCGCGTTGAAGGCCTTGGTCTCCGGGTCGATCGCATCGGGGTGGAAGAGGGCAGGATCGAGCACGAAAGCGCCTCCCGTTTCTACGTGGCGCCAATTATAGAGGACGGGCCGCGGCGTCTGGCGTGCGGCGGACGCATATGCCCCTCGACTGGACTATCCTGGAAGCCGTATGCAAGTGTCCCGCTTTCCGCCTGTTCCGGCTGCCGGACTCCGACTTCGCCAGGGCCATTCGGGAGCACTGCCTTTCCTTCCCGGGCGCCTGGGAGGACTACCCATGGGGCGACATCGTCTGGAAGGTGGGGGCAGAAATCTTCTGCTTCCTGGGCGTGACCGGCGGTCTGACGGGCGTGACCGTCAAGGCGACGCAGGAGGACGCTGACGCCTTGTGCCAGATGCCGCACATCCAGCGCGCTCGCTACATCGGCCGCCACGGCTGGGTGAGCGTCACCGTGGCGGACGAGGCAGCCCTGGGCCAGGCCCTGGACCTGATCGATGAGAGCTACAGGCTGGTGGCGGCGCCCTCGCCGCGGCGCGGCCCATCCTAGCCTGCGCCGTCACCGAGGGCGTGGCGCTACTCTCGGATGGTGGACGGGCGGCTGTAAGGGAAGTCGGCAGGGCCAGGGCTCATTGTTGCGTAGCCGGGCGTCGGGAGACCGCTGTTATATGGCGCAGCGCCAAGTCTTGGGCGTGTCCCTGTACCTCCGAGGCGGCGCATCCTAGCGCCCCGGACGCTCTTGCCCGACCTTCGCGGCTCCCCGTTTCCGGTTCCTTGCTACTATCGCCGCGTGGGAGTCGCGGTTCTGGTCGTCATCCTCACCGTCATCGAAGGGGAGCTGCACGTGCTGCTTATCCATCGCAGCGCCCCGCCGCATCAGGGGAAGTGGGCCTTGCCGGGCGGTTATCCCGGGGCCGGCGAAACCCTAGCCGAC
>DATMBD010000453.1:0-2328 GCA_035559355.1 Dehalococcoidia bacterium | reverse complement strand
GGTAGCGCAGTCCGCCGGCGCTTCTTCGCTCGGAGCAGGAAGCCTAGACTTTTGGCGTGGCAACGCGTCCCGAAGAGCTTTCCGCCGCCGCGCCCGTAACCGCCCCAGCCCCCGATCACCGTACCGCCGTCCTCGTCATCGGCGCGGCGGTAACCATGACGTCCATGTCATTCAACGTCTGGTACCCGTTCATGCCGCTATATGCGCTCGACCTCGGGGCGAAGAGCGACGCCGACGCCGTCTTTTGGGTGGGGGTGGCGATCGCGGTCCAGGGCGTGGCGCGGCTGCTCTCGAGCGCCGTCTGGGGGTTCTTTTCCGACCGTTACGGCCGCAAGCTTATGCTCCTGCGGGCGATGTACCTGGGAAGCGTCACGTTCGGCATCGCTGCCCTGGCCAGCGAGCCGTGGCATCTCTCTCTGGCGCTCTTTTGCCAGGGCTTCTTCTCCGGCTTCGTGCCCGCCTCAGTGGCGTTGGTCAGCGTCACCGTCCCGGACTCGCGGCTGGCGTCCAGCCTGAGCATGGTGACGGGAGGGCAATATCTGGGGACGACGCTGGGCCCGGCTTTGGGAGCGGCCCTGGCCCTCGTCTTCGGCTACCGAGGAGCGATAGCCGTCGCAGCGGCGGGCCCGCTTCTGTCCGCGACGTTGGTTCTCCTGAAGGTCCCGCGCGACCGCGTCGCCCCGCGGCTGGGCGGCCAAGGGCCACGGGCGGCGCTCGAGCCTTTCAAGGCCACGCGTCAGTTCGTCGTCAGCGTGGCGTTGCTCCTGGCCGTCTACTCGATCCTGGAGCTGGTGCGGCTGGCGACGCCGATCGCCCTCAAGGCCCTCAAGGGCAGCGAAGACTCCGCCGGCGAGGCCGGCCTGACCTTCAGCCTTGCGGGGCTGGTCAGCGCGGCCAGCGTGCTGCTGCCGACGCCAGCGGCCTTTCGTCCCGGCCGGGTGCGATACGGTCTGGCCGGCGCCTGCGCGCTCGGCGGAGCCGGCTTCCTTGCGCTGGCAGCGGCGGATGCAATCCTGCCCTATGTGGCCGCGTATCTGGTGATCGCCCTGGTGATTTCGGCATTGGTCCCCGCATCGAACACGCTAATCGCGTCGAGCGTGACCCGGTCGCGGAGGGGGACGGGTTTCGGGATCGCCGCGAGCGTGCAAGCGCTTTCTTTCGCCGTCGGGCCGCTGGGGGCGGCATTCTTCGCGGCGCTATCGCTGGACCTGGGGTTCCTGGTCCTGGCGGGTCTGTTCTTCGTCCTCGGGTTGGTGCTGTTCGCGGCTGTGCGGGAACCGGCCGAGTCCCAAGGCGGCGGGACGGGCCCGGCGGCTGGATCCGAAGCCGCAGCTCATCCGGGCTAAGGCCCAAGCGCGCGACGCTCACAGTGCTCTACACCGCCGAGCTTTCGCAGCGCCAGCCGTTTCGCAGCCCGATTCAGGGCCGCTTGTCCGCCGTCAGGACGTTCCAGCGGCCACCACTGACAAGCTCACGGTCGCCATGAGGCCGCCCTCTGGACGGTTCTCTAGCCAGATCTTGCCGCCAAAGCTGTCTATGATCCTTTTGCACAGAGTGAGGCCGAGACCGAGGCCCGGGGCCGTGGCGCGGCCTCGGTAATGAGGGTCGAAAACGCGGGCGAGGTCCGCTTCCGGGATGCCGGGCCCGCTGTCGATCACCCGGATCAACACCTCATTTCCGGCAGGCTCAAACCGGCTGTCGATCACCCGGATCAACACCTCATTTCCGGCAGGCTCAACCTGGATTTCGATGGGCGTTCCTTGCGGCGTGTGCTTGGCGGCGTTGGAGAGCAGGTTGAGGAGCACCTCCTCCAGTTGGGCCATTGACGCGGCGACGAGGGGCGGCTGCTTGGGCGCGCGCACGCGCACGCGGTGTCCGTCCTGCACGCGCTTGAACAGCCGGACGGCGGAAGCGACGGCGGCTGCCGGGTTCACCGGTTCGGTCACGATGGATTCCCCGGGTTGTAGCCGGTAGCCCTCGGAGGTAACGACGAGGGTCTCGGTCAAGCGACGGGAAGCGTCGAAGAGATCCTGGAGGACGGCTTGGCGCTCTTCCGGCGGGACGTCGAGGCCTCGCCGCAGGGGGACGTTTGCGAGCGCGTGAATGATGCTGGCAGGCGTTCGTAGCTCATGCGATAGCGTCTCCATGAACTCCTCGCGCTGGGCGAGCGTCTCTCGAAGCGAGGAGGCGGTGCCTGCCAAATGCGAAAGCCGCCGTTCGCGGTCCAGGGCGCAGCTGAGCGTGTCGGCGACCGCGATGAGAAACTTCGCGTCGCTTTCGGAGAAGGGGCGGCGTGCCTGCGAGAAAACCCCCAGCAGGCCCCACGGA
>DATMBD010000452.1:0-3430 GCA_035559355.1 Dehalococcoidia bacterium | reverse complement strand
AACGCGAACGTATACGGCTATTTGGGCCACTTGTATGACACCTACCCGCCGTTCAGCCTGGAGCAGCAGGCCGCATTTCCGCTCCAATTCCGTGTCGAAGCGCCGGAGTCATCCTCACGGCTGCTGAACTTCCCTTTCGTCGGCTTGCTCATCAAGGTGATCCTCCTCATCCCACACCTCGTCGTCCTTTACTTCCTTTACCTGGTCGCGATAATCCTCATCTTCATCGCCCAGTTCGCGATCCTATTCACGGGCTCCTTCCCGGAGGGGATGCACAGGTTCGTGGTCGGCGTTAGCCGCTGGTACAACCGCGTCCAGGTCTACCTGCTGGCTCTGAGCGACAAGTACCCGCCATTCAGCATGAGCTGACGCCCGCGCAGCCGCGATCTACAGGCCCCGGCGGCGGCTGCGTGATAGGCTGGACGCAGCGTGCTTGCGTCCAGGGGCCTTCAGATCGCCGCAATCGGCATCGTCATTTGCCTGCTCGGCATCGTCGGCCTTGCATTCATGCCCAAACCCCTCGCCATAGTCCTCATGCTCTCGGGCGGGCTCGGCGTCATGGGCGGTTTCATCTGGACGCTGGTCGAGTACTACCTGCCTCCATCGAGCGTGGACAAGCGGTAGGGAAAGGGGAGTCGCTCCCGAGCCCCGTCCACGCGCGTCGATCGCGGACCAAGCCTCTCGGGCCGAAGGACTATCGCGTGTCTCCCTGACCTCCCTCACCGCGCCCAGTTGTAGTCCTCGACCAGCTGGTTGGTCTCCGCGAGGATAGCCGCGTGCTGCGAGGCCAGCTGGTTGCGTTCGACCAGCGCGGCGTTGTGGTCGTCGACGGCGGCGTTGTGACGGGTGACGAGGGCGTTGCGATGCTGAATTAGCACCACGAGTTGCGCCTGCTTGTCGGCGGGCGGCTGATTCGATGCTTCCACCTTCTCGATCTGAGCGTCGACGTCGTCGATTTGCTTGTCCAGGTCATCGATTTCCGCCCGAAGCGCGCGTAAGCGCTGGTCCAGCGCGGCAATCCGGGATTGGAGCGAGGCCAGGGAGGCGCGGTTCTGCTCGATGCGCGCGGCGAGCGGCTGGCGTTCCGCTGCCAGGCGCACGGCTTCCTCATCGTGAAATGCGCTCTGCTGTCGGTTAATCGCCTCCTGCTGCTCGCTCCAGACGCGGCCGATCTCTGTCTCCAACGTGGCGCAGGAGTCCAGCGCTGGTATCGATTCCATCAACGTCTTCAGCTTGAGCGCGCCCTCGCGGTAGATGTCGACGTGGCGCTGTTCGTGAGCGGCGACATCTTGGGCGTACTCCTGCCAATGGCTGCGTATCGTGGGCGGAAGGCTGGCCTCATCGGCGTGCCGGGGCAGCGTGACGAGGATGTCCGCCCTGATCGTCATCGACCGGATAGCGCAACTATCGCCGGAGCGCATGCCTTGCCACTCGTAGCCCCAGGTCACGGACGTCAGGCCGCTGCCTCGCTTGCCCTGGCCGTCCGTGGGCCCGTTGCGCTCGATGAAACTGAAGATCGCCTCCGTCGTCGTACCCTGCACGTCGTAGTAGGTCGTCGAGACCGAGGTCTCGACGACGACGCGCTCGCCGGAGAGGTCGAGCGTCGGCGTCGGCTCCGGGGGGCGGTCCTTCGCGCAGGATGAGACGAGCAGAAGGAGCGCGGCCAGACAAGGGGAAGCGAGTCTCACTCGCCTCGTAAAGGACACGGTCACTATGTTAAGCGGCGTCCAACGGGATTGCGACTGTCTCCGTCAACGTCAGCGCTATTCGCCAATCACGCCGCGTAGCCACGCCCATGACCTGGTAAGGATGGGCGGAGACGTCGGCCTCGATGACGCAGTCCGTCGGGCCGTTTGTGCCCTTCACCTTCAGATAGAGGCGGTGGTTATTCCCCGTCGCCACCTCGTCGACCAGTTCCACGTCCAGGGTGGTCTCGACTTGGTTGGCGTGAGGACGGTCTGGACGCAAGAGAATGACGTGTTCCGGACGCACGCAGAGCGCGGCTGCGGCGCCCGGCGCCAGCACGCCCTCGGCGCGCGCCCTGCCCCGAAACCAGGGAGTCTCCACTTCCGTAAACACCTCCGTCTTAGCGACGACCGTGCCGGCGAAAATGTTCCTCGCCTCCAGGAGCTGGGCGACGCGGACCGAGGCTGGGCTGCGGAAGACCTCGTCGCGGGGGCCGGACTGGAGAACCTCACCGCGGTCGTAGACGACAATGCGGTCAGCCAGGGCATAGGCCTCCTGCAGGTCATGGGTGACGAACACGGCGAGGAGGCCAAGCCGGCGCCGGATATGGCTGACCTCCCGCCTGAGGGCGTTGCGCACGGGGGCGTCGAGGGAGCCGAAGGGTTCGTCCAGGAGGAGGACGCGGGGCCGCGCTGCCAGGGCCCGCCCCAGAGCCACGCGCTGCTGCTGGCCGCCGGATATCTGGGCCGGCAGGCGCCCTTCCAGGCCTTCCAGGCCCAAGAGCTCCACCAGCTCGCGAACGCGGGCCTGCTGCTCCCGCCTCGGCAGGCGGTAGAGCGCGAAGGCAAGGTTTTCGGCGACCGTCAGGTGAGGGAACAACGCCAGGCCCTGGACCACGTAACCGAGGCTGCGCGACTGGGGCGGGACGTCTATGCCGCGCGCCGAATCGAACGCCACGCCTCCCGGCAGCTCGATTCGGCCTCTGTCCGGCCGAAAAAGGCCCGCGATGGCGCGCAAAGTGAGCGTTTTTCCGGCCCCTGACGGGCCGAGCAGCACCACGAACTCATCCTCAGCCTCGAAGCGGGGCCGGAGGTGGAAATCGCCCACTCGCTTTTCGAAGTCGACCGCGAGCATGGCGTTATACCGCGGGCCTGGCAGCCGCGCGCGCAGCCAGCCTCAGCAAGAGCAGAAGCAGGGCCGCGGCGAACACGAGGATCACCGCCAGGGCGATGGCCACGTCGATCGACTTTCCGGCGTCGAAGACGCCGATGATCGCCAGGGGCATCGTCTGGGTGCGGCCCGGGAAGTTCCCCGCGAACACGAGCGTCGCTCCCAGCTCGCTGAGGGCGCGCGCCCAGCAAAGGATGGCGCCAGCCAACACGGAGGGCCACGAGAGCGGCAGGACGATTCGCCAAAAGGTTCGCGCCGGCCCGGCGCCCAGCGTGGCGGCCACGCCTTCGTACTCCGGGCTGACGCTCTCGAAGCCGGCTTTCACCGTCCGAATGTAGTACGGCGCCGAAACGAACACCTGGGCCATGACCACCGCCGTCGTCGTGAAGGCTAGGTCTAGGTCCAGGGCGTCGATCTGCGCGCCGAGAACGCCTCGGCGACCGAAGGCGACGAGCAGCGCCACGCCCGCGACGGTCGGCGGCAGGACGATGGGCAGATCGACGACGAGGTCGACGAAGAGCTTGCCCGGAAAGTCGCGCCTCGCCAGCAAGTACGCCACGGGCGTGCCGAAAAC
>DATMBD010000451.1:0-4594 GCA_035559355.1 Dehalococcoidia bacterium | reverse complement strand
CTACGAGCGCCCCCTCGACCCCGACGAGGTGATCGCGCTCGTCGGGCTCGAGGACAAGCGGGACGCGCGCGTGAAGACCCTCTCGGGTGGGCAGAAGCGCCGGCTCGACCTCGGCGTCGCGCTCGTCGGCGACCCGGAGCTCGTGTTCCTCGACGAGCCGACCACGGGCTTCGACCCGGCGGCCAGGCGCGGAGCGTGGGAAATGATCCGCGGCCTGCAGTCTCTGGGCAAGACGATCTTCCTCACGACCCACTACATGGATGAGGCGCAGTCCTTGGCCGACCGCGTCGCGATCATCCGCCGCGGCCAGATCGTGGCGGAAGGGCCGCCGGCGACGCTCATCGGCCGCGAGCCCGCCAGCCTCGTGCGCTTCCGCCTCCCGAAGGCGGACGCTGCTGCCGTCCTTGGGGACATCGAAGGAGCGCGTCAGTTGCCCGATGGATACGTTTCCATCGAGTCGACTTCGCCCACCGCGTTGCTCTACGAGCTGACGCGGCGCGCCCATGAGCGCGGTCTGGAGTTGGAGGACTTGACCGTTACGCGGCCGACGCTGGAAGACGTCTACCTGCGGCTCGTGGAGGAACCCGAAAGCGAGGCTGCGCCGTGAACACGCTGCGGTTGGCTATCAGGCAGGCGCGCTACGACAACAAAGCCTTCTGGAGGAACCCTGCCGCGGCGTTCTTCACGTTCGTCTTCCCGCTGATGTTCCTGGTGATCTTCAACCTCGTCTTCGGCGGCAACGAAATCGAGACCGAGTCCGGCGCTATCGATACGTCCACCTTTTACGTACCGGCGATCATCGCCCTTTCCGTGGTCAACACGTGCTTCAACGCCATCGGCCAGACGGTCGTGGCCGACCGAGACCGCGGCCTCCTGAAGCGCTGGCGGGGCACGCCGCTGCCGCCGGCGGCGTTCTTCATAGGCCGCATCGCCCAAACGGTCAGCGTGGCGGCCATCCTGGTGGTCATCGTCATCGCTTTCGGGGCTGTCTTCTACGGCGTGGACGTCCAGGGCGAGAAGTTGCCGGCCATGATCGCGACGCTGGTCGTGGGCGCTGCGACTTTCTGCGCCCTGGGACTGGCCGTCACCGCCATCATCCCCAACGCGGACGCCGCCCCGGCGGTCGTGAACGCCATCATCCTGCCCCTGCTCTTCATTTCGGACGTGTTCATCCCCATGGAGAACGCCCCCTCATGGCTCCGCGACCTGGCGTCCGTGTTTCCCGTCAGCCACCTGGCCGAGTCGATGCATGCGGCCTTCGATCCGCTCTCGGGGGGCAGCGGCTTCGACTTCGAGGGGCTGGTGGTGATGGCCGCCTGGGGCGTCGCCGGGGTCGTCGCCGCCGTCCGCTACTTCAGCTGGGAGCCGCGGCGCTAGGGCGACGCGGCATCCGTTCGGCATGACCGCCGTGGAGACCGGGCTTAGGGCTGACTATTCGCGCGCCGGCCACGCTACGGATAGATCCCCCGCACCCGGATCGCCTCGACGACCCGCTGGAGGGCGAGGACGTACGCCGCCTCCCGCAAGCGCAGGCCTCGCTCTTCCGCGACGCCTGTCACCTGCTGGAACGCGGAGGCGAGGATGCGCTGCAGGCGCTGGTTGACCTCGCTCTCCTCCCAGAAGAAGGACTGCAGGTCCTGCACCCATTCGAAGTAGGAGACGATGACGCCGCCGGCGTTGGCGAGGATGTCCGGCACCACGTAGACGTTGCGTTCCGCCAGCACGGCGTCGCCAGCGGCGGTGGTGGGACCGTTGGCGGCTTCGATGATCATGCCGGCCCGCACGCGCCCGGCGTTTTGCTCCGTGATCTGGCCCTCGATGGCCGCAGGAATAAGGATATCGACGGGGAGCTCCAGGAGTTCGGCGTTGGAGATGTCCTCGTGGGGGAAGTCGCTCTTCGGATGGGAGGCGAGGAGGCCGCCGCTTCGGCGGTGTTTGTAAAGGGAGTCGATGTCGAGGCCGTTTGGATTGTAGACTCCCCCGCGCGAGTCGCTCACCGCCACCACCTTCGCCCCCGCCTGGGCGAGCAGCCGCGCGGCCACGGAGCCTACGTTGCCGAAGCCCTGGACGGCGACCGTCGCGCCCTGCAGGCTAATCCCCCGCGTCCGGCAAGCTTCCATTGCTATATAGAGGACGCCGCGGCCCGTTGCCTCGTAACGGCCGAGGCTGCCGCCGATCTCCACCGGCTTGCCGGTCACGACGCCGGGCACCGAGTAATCCCGGTGCATGCTGTAGGTGTCCATGATCCAGGCCATGACCCGCGCGTCCGTGCCCACGTCCGGGGCCGGGATATCGATATTTGGGCCGATGAGAATGTCGATTTCGGAGGCGTAGCGACGCGTCAGACGTTCGAGCTCGCCGGCGGTGAGCGTCTTCGGGTCGACGATGACGCCGCCCTTGGCGCCGCCGTAGGGCAGGTTGACGACGGCGCACTTCCAGGTCATCCACATGGCCAGTGCTCTGACCTCATCCAAGGTGACGAGCGGGCTGTAGCGGATGCCGCCCTTGACCGGCCCCCGCGCCTCGTTGTGATGGACGCGGTAGCCCGTGAACACGCGGATGGTGCCGTTGTCCATGCGCACCGGGAAGTTGACGGCCAGCTCGCGTTTGGGATGGGCCAGGACCTCGACGATGCCCGGATCGAGGTCCAGCAGCTTGGCGACGCTGCGGAGCTGACTCTGGGCGGTCTCGAAAGCGCTCTCGTGCACAGTCGCGTCTGCCAACTCGAACTCCTCCCGCTACACCCTTCGCGAGGATAGCATCGTTGCGAGGGTTTGCCCGGCCGAAGCGACGGCAGCGCGGCATCTAGCTGCTATGCTGATTGGACTCTCCGTCCTTCGCCTACGACGGGCGCGGACGGATCTGGGGGGAGCATGACGAGAGAGCCAAGCACCCGCGAATCATCCGCCGCCGCGGCGGCGCTCCACGACGTGGCCTCCCGGGTCAAGGAAAACATAGAACGCGTCATCGTCGGCAAGAGCGAGGTTATCGACCTGGTGCTGGTCGCCCTCTTCTCGGATGGCCACATTCTCATCGAGGACGTGCCCGGCATCGGCAAGACGACGCTGGCGAAGGCGATCGCGCGCTCCATCGGCTGCGAGTTCCGCCGCATCCAGTTCACGCCGGACGTGATGCCGTCCGACATCACCGGCATCAACTTCTATAACCAGAAGAAGGGCGAGTTCGAGTTTCGGCCGGGGCCGATCATCGCCAACATCGTCCTGGCCGACGAGATCAACCGGGCCACGCCCCGCACGCAGAGCGCGCTCCTGGAGGCTATGGAGGAGCGCCAGGTGACGGTGGAAGGCGACACGTTCGCGTTGCCGCGGCCGTTCCTCGTCCTGGCGACGCAGAACCCCATCGAGCTCGAAGGCACCTTCCCGCTTCCGGAAGCGCAGCTGGACCGTTTCTTCATGCGGCTGGCGCTCGGCTACCCCGGGGAGGAAGAGGAGGACGCCATCCTCCTCCGCTTCGAGGATGCCAGCCCTCTCGAAGACCTGGAGCCGGTGGTGGCGGCGGCCGAGCTGGTGCGCCTGGCCCGGCTGGTGCCGCACATCTACTGCGAGCCGTCCGTACGGCGTTACATCGTTCAGATCGTGCAGGCGACTCGGCGCCACCCGGCCTTCGATCTCGGCGCCAGCCCCCGCGGCAGCCTGGGGCTGTTCCGCGGCGCCCGCGCCCTGGCCGCAGTGCGCGGCCGCGATTACGTGCTGCCCGACGACGTGAAGTTCCTGGCCCCATACATCCTCACGCACCGCGTCATCCTCAGCTCTCAGAGCCGGCTCCGCGGCCGCGACGCCGCCGGCGCCCTCCAGGAGGCGATCGAAAGCGTGCCGGTGCCGGTGGAAGGTTGAACAGGCATCGGGACGGTGAGCGCATGTGCGCTGGTTTGCTGGTTCTGCGGTTCCCTGATTCCATGGCTCCGTGGCCCTCATTGGATGGTGAGAGGCTCGCCGGATGTGGCTTAGCTCTTACTTCCTGCCGGCCGGCTTAGGCCTGGCCCTCCTGGGCATCGCCTTCGGGAGCGAGCCGGTCACCGGACTCGGCGTCTTCATCGTCGGCGCAGGCGGGCTGGCCCGCCTCTGGTCGAAGCACGCGCTCGACCGCGTCCGCTACGAGCGTCTGCTGCCGGAGGACCGCGCCTTTCAAGGAGAGACGCTGCCCATGACCCTGCGCCTGACCAACGACAAGATGCTGCCAGTACCCTGGATCGAAATCAGGGACGCCGTCCCGGAGAACGCCTTGCCCGGCGAGGAGCGGCTCAGCCCCACGGGCTACCCGGGATACGTCTACCTCTCCCGCTCGACGCACTTGCGGTGGTATGAGCGCGTCCGCTGGCCGCTGGAGCTGCGCATGCCTGCGCGCGGCTTCTATCGCCTGGGCCCGGCCCGCGTATCCACCGGCGACCTCTTCGGCTTCTTTCCCGTCACGCGCGAGGAGGAGACTTCCGACTCCGTCATCGTCTATCCACGCGTCTACTCGCTGCCGGAGCTTGGCCTGCCGGCGGAGCGTCCGTTCGGCGAGCTCAAAGGCCGCGAGCGCATCTTCGAGGACCCGGGACGCATCGCCGGCATCCGCGACTACCGCCCGGGCG
>DATMBD010000450.1:0-2690 GCA_035559355.1 Dehalococcoidia bacterium | reverse complement strand
GCGGTACCAGCGCCTTCGGTGCGGAGGCGGCGCATCGGGCGGCTCTTCTTCAGATCAAGGCGGGACAGGTCGAGTCTAAGGGTGACGCCTTGGACTCTTACCACCGGCGTTCGCCGGAACCGCAGAGAGGAGCAGCTCATGTCCTACAGACCAGATAGCCAGACTGCAAGGCGCTTTTGGCCGGCCGCGGCCCTGATCGCGGGCGGTCTACTGTTCGCGAGCGCCTTCGTTGTCGGCGCAGAGCCCTTGGAGCCGGTGACGGAAGTCCTGGGTCTGCATGGCCAAACCGTCAGCCAGGCCGCCCATGACGCTCAGTTGCCTAACGACGAACGCGACGGCGGCAACGGCCCGGCCGTTAGCGAGGCCGTCTGCGAGGTGGCCCACAAGACGCCGAAAGAGGATTGCACCCACCCCCTGAACGCGGCGTCTGAGGACTCCGACGCCCAAGACAACACCGATGAAGCCGTTACCGAGGACACCGAAGACGAGGGCAGCGAGTCAGGGGACGAAGTCGTTACCCAGGAAACAAACCACGGCCAGCAAGTGAGCCAGGCCGTCCACGAGGCAAAGCAGAACGCGGTGACTGAAGGCGGCAAAGTCGGCCGCGCTGTGGCTCTGGCGGCGTGCCAGATCAACCACGGTGAGGAATCAGAGATCTGCGCGCGAGTCGGCGGCGGTGATGAGACCGCGGAGTCCGAGACAGATGCCAGCGTGGGCACCGCGAAAACGCGCGGCCGTGATGGCGCGCCCGGCCAGGTCAAGAAGCAAGGCGACTAACAGCAGTCGCCGCATCAACAAGAAGCGCCGCCTTCATGGCGGCGCTTCTCTTTCACTCTTCTGGCCCCCGCCTTCTCTAGTCGCGCGCCGATTCGAACGGCGCAGATGGCGCCAAGCGTCAGCGAAGCTCATTTCGCCGCCACGACGAACAGCGCCGCGGCTCAGTAACGAATGCGAGGCCTTTCCGCTCGCCCGGTCCGCCCGTTCTGGCCAGGAGACCGGGTCGCCTCGGAAGAAGACGACCTATCGAACAGGGGAATGTCCCCAAGCAGGAACGAACTTAGAAGCAATCCCGTAAGCCCGGCGACGAACAGAATCGTCCCCACAGCCTTCATGTCGATCGCGCCCGGCTCGAGCCTCACGACAAACGCGAACACGCCCCCCAGCAGGCTCAGGAGGATACTCGCGCCAATGCCCGTTTCGCGCAAGAAACTCACCCGTCGGCAAAGGTAGGGCCGCAGGCCTGCTACGTCCGTAACATGCACTCTCGTCCCGCTTACAGAAAGCTAAAGCGTGAGGGCTCCCGGCCCCGGGTCATGTCCTGCCCCAAAGCTTCCTGGATGCGATGCGAGCCCCTTCCGCCATCGACCGGAACTTCGCCCAGGCTATCTTCGGATGGGCGACCCGCCCACCGAGGCCGCAGTCCGTGCCGGCGATCACGTTCTCGCGGCCGACGAGGTTCGCGTAGCGGATGAGCCTTTGCGCAACCAGTTCCGGATGCTCGACGAAGTTGCTGTGGTGGCCGACCACGCCGGGCACCAGCGTCTTCCCCTCCGGCAGCTTGACCTCCTCGAAGACCGTCCACTCGTGCTCGTGGACTGGGTTGGAGGCTTCGATAGAGTAGCTGCCAGCCCGGACGCTGAAGATGATGTCAATGATGTGGCGAAGAGGGATGTCATGCGTGTGCGGGCCGTGGCCGCTTCCCCAGCAGACGTGGAGGCGGATGCGGTCCTCGGGAAGGTCGCGGAGAGCGTGATTGAGGGCATCGACGCGGAGCTGCGCGTAGCGCCTGTACTCCTCCACGCTCATGCCCGGAAACATCTGCCAGCCGTCCGGTAGGTCGGGATCGTCGATCTGGAGGACAAAACCGGCATCGATTATCGCCTTGTACTCTTCGCGCATCGCCTCGGCGATCGCCAGCAAGAACTCCTCCGTCGATGCGTAGTGCTCGTTGCGGAGCCAGTGCTCGATGGTCCCTGGCGAGTTGGCGGGCAGAAAGGCCTCCGGCGCAGGATGTCGCGCGAGCGCAGCCTTGAAGTTATCGACGTCCTCCTGGACGTACTTGTGCCCGACGTAGCGCAGGGGCTCCACGCAGACGGACTCGGTGCCAGCGCCCGCTACGCCACCGCCGAAGGGCCCGGCGCCCGGCTGCAATGGCCTGCCGAAAAAGTCATGGGTGGCGAAGTATTCCGGGAAGTCCTGCATGTCCCGGGCGGAGATGTTCATTTCGAAGGAGCGCCGTTCGGGGGAGACCTGCCTCGTGATGAAGCCGGCGAGCCGCTCCCGCACATAGTTGGTGAAGTTAGTCTTGCTCAGCTCGCCGTCGTTGACGCTGTCGATGCCGTTGTCGAGCTGCATCCTCACGACTTCGGCGACGGCCTCGGGCAGCCGCCGCGCCAGCGCCTGCTGGTCATATTCGCGGCCGGCGGCGCGGGCCATGATCATAGGGACGAGGTCGTCCGGCCGGGGAAGGCTGCCGGCGTGCGTGGTGAGGATGCGCTCGGTGCTCTTGATCATTGCCCTTCGTCCTTTCGTGGTGGATGCGGAATGCAGTTTGGAAGACGCCGCTCTAACAGTCCAACGGCGAAGCAATGCACGCTGAGGAGCCGAGTGGAGGCCAGAAAAGGAGGGCCCCAAGATGGGGCCCTCTTTGTCAGCGCCGGCGGGCCGCCCTTATGCCTTCTTCAAAGGCG
>DATMBD010000449.1:0-4305 GCA_035559355.1 Dehalococcoidia bacterium | reverse complement strand
CCGTCGAACTCGCGGACTTCCTTACCCTCCTCGAACTGCGTGCCGACACCGGTGGGCGTGTAGAAGGCGGGGATGCCTGCCCCTCCCGCCCGCAGGCGCTCGGCCAGGGTGCCCTGCGGCACGAGTTCCAGCTCCGTCGTGCGCTCGGCGAAGGCGGCCTCGTACGGGCTGACGCCGCGGCGGGTCGTGGCCGCTGCCGGGAAGGAACAGATCACCTTGCGCACGCGCTCCGGCGGCACGACGAAAAAGGGTTGCTCCGGGTTGCCCGTCGCGCCTTGGGGCACGCCGTTGCCGATGAACGTCAGGTCCTTCGCCTTGCCCTCCGCCACCGCCCGCAGGAGGTTGATGGGACACCCCAACGCGGCCGAGAAGCCGCCCAAGGCGATCGACGCGCCGTCGAAGATGTCGCTGACGGCTTCTTCAGGCGAATCGAAGATAGGCCGAATAGCCATCCGAGTCCTCCGCTCAGCAAGCGAGATTAGCACGCAAGGGCAGCAGACAACAGGCGGAGGGCTTGCGCGGCCGGCGCTCCCTGTTGCATGTTGCGTCTTGCTGCCATGGCTTACAACTACGACATCGCCATCATCGGCGGAGGGATCATCGGCTGCGCGACGGCGATGCAGCTGTCCGCCAAATACCCGCGCCTGAAGATCGGCGTCGTCGACAAGGAAGACCATCTCGCTGCCCATCAGAGCGGGCACAACAGCGGCGTCATCCACTCCGGCATCTACTACGCCCCCGGCTCGCTCAAGGCCAGGAACTGCGTCGCCGGCGTGCAGTCGCTGCTGCGCTTCTGCGACGAGAACGAGATCAAGTACGACCTCTGCGGCAAGGTCATTGTCGCGACGAGCGAGGCCGAGCTGCCGCGGCTGGACGAGCTCTACCGGCGCGGCACGGCGAACGGCGTTCCCGGGCTGCGCATGATCGAGGGGGAGGAGATCCGCGAAATCGAGCCGCACGCGGCAGGCATCCGCGGCCTGCATTCACCAAACACGGGGATTATCGACTACACGGAAGTCACCCGCGCCTACGCCCGTCACGTCCAGCGCAACGGCGGCGAGATCGTCCTCGGGGCCCGGGTCGTAGCCATCCACACCGCGGCCGACCACATGCACCTCGAGACCACCAAGGGCGATGTCCAGACCCGCTACCTGATCAACTGCGCCGGGCTCTACTCGGACGCCATCGCTCGCATGATGGGCCTGTCGCTGGGGTTGCGCATCCTCCCGTTTCGCGGCGAGTACTACTACCTGCGGCCGGAGGCCCACCACCTGGTCAAGGGCCTCATCTACCCGGTGCCGGATCCCGAATTCCCCTTTCTGGGCGTGCACTTCACGCGGACCATCCATGGCGGCGTCGAGGCCGGGCCGAACGCGGTGCTTGCGCTTGCCAGGGAAGGCTACACGAAGACGCGCATCCGGCCGGACGAGGCGTTCGCAGCGCTGAGCTATCGCGGATTCTGGAGCATGGCGCGCAAGTACTGGAAGACAGGCGCCCACGAAATCTACCGCTCCTTCAGCAAGGCCGCGTTCACCAAGGCGCTGCAGCGCCTGGTGCCTGAGGTCACGGCCCAAGACCTGACGCCCGGTGGCGCCGGCGTCCGCGCTCAGGCCGTCGAGGAGAGCGGCCGACTCGTGGACGACTTCCGCATTATCGAGACCGAGCGCGCCGTCCACGTGCTCAACGCCCCGTCCCCAGGGGCGACGGCGTCGCTCTCGATTGCCGCCAACATCGTCGCGATGGCGGAGCGCAACTTCGCGCTGGACGCGTAGCGGCCTTCCTGTGCCCGACGACTACTACTTCGACGAGCGCATCGCCGAGGCCTACGATGCGGACGTCGCCGGCTCGGCCGCCGCTCAGGAGGACGTCCCCTTCTACGTCCAGCTGGCCGCGGAGGCCGCGGCCGCCGGCCAGGCTGTCTTCGAGCTCGGCTGCGGCACGGGACGCGTCGCCATACCGATGGCGCAGGCAGGCGCCCGCGTCGTCGGGCTCGACAACTCGCCGGCCATGCTGGCCGTGGCCCGGCGCAAAGCGCAAGCGCTGGGCGTCACCGGCATCTCCTGGGTCGAGGCCGACATGGCCTCTTTCGTGCTCGGGGAACGCTTCGGCCTCATCGTGATTCCGCTCAACTCCTTCCTGCTCCTGCTCTCAGGCGCGGCCCAAAAGGCGTGCCTAGACGCCGTACTGAGGCACCTCGAGCCCGGCGGACGGCTGGCGCTGGCCATCTTCAACCCGGCGACGATCCAAATCGTCCGCTGGAGCAGAGAGGACCGCGAAGTCTGGCTGAGGTTGCAGCAGCCCGCCGGGGCCGAGCGCGGGCTGCTCCAGGAATCCCGTATCCAGGTGCGGCTCTCGGAGGACGGCGCCGTCATCCAGCGCCTCGCCAAGAATCTGCGGCTGCGCTGGGTCTACCGCCACGAGATGGAGGCCCTGCTAACGGGTTGCGGCCTGGAGGTCGAAGCCCTGTATGGCGGGTTCGACCAGCGCCCCTTCGCGGAGGACAGCCAGGTCATGGTCTGGGTGGCGCGGCGGCCGCCGGCGGTTTGATAGAAATCCTTAATTCTGCGCATGCCAAAAAATAAGATGTCTTCAGCTTTCACAAGCCTTGACAGCCCCGTTAACACACTTGTAATGTGTTCATACTTTCACAAAGTGGTCCCCAGGCCGGGGCTGAAGGGATTCGAGAGAGATGGCAATGCAGATGGCGCTTCCGAGGGTATGCCCCCGCTGCAACGGCTCGATGATCATCGAGCGCGACTGGTATGGGTCCTATAGCACGTGTCTTTGCTGCGGTTTCGTCAAGGAGGCTGTGTCCTCGCCCGCCATCGACCTGATGCTCGAGGACGAGGAAGGCCACGGCCGCCAGAGGCGGCGACAGCCCTCCCACGGCAAGCTGAGGCTGTAGCCGCACTGCCAAAAAAGAGCCCAAGTCCCGCCTCCAAGAACGGGCCCTCACCTTCGAGGGCCCGTTTTCGCGCCTCAAACGCCCTTGATGCAAAGCGCCTGTTTCCTACCCACGGTTCCCGCTACTATCGTCGCAGCTTGGTCCGGCGCCGGACGCCGTGAGGGCTCGGGAGGATTTGTCCGTGGGCGTAACGCGTGAGCTGGCCGAATTCGCGGCTGGAGCCCGCTACGAAGACCTCCCGGAGGCCGTCATCCATGAGGCCAAGCGGGACATCATCAACGTCCTGGGCGTCGCCCTGTATGCTTCCCGCGACCCCTCCCTTCGTATCCTGCTCCAGCACTTCGAAGCCGAAGGCGGCCGCCCTCGGGCCACGGTCTGGGGCGCGGGCATCAAGACTACGCTGGCCAACGCCGCCCTCGCCAACGGCTACACGGCCCACCTCGAGGACTACGACGACACCCACTTCCCGACGGTCATGCACCCGACCTCGCCGACGTTGCCGGCGGCCTTCGCGCCAGCCGAGGAGCTGGGCTGCAGCGGGCGCGACCTCATCGCCGCCGTCGCCCTCGGCATCGAGGTGTGCTGTCGGATCTGCGTGGCGGTGCACCCCTGGCATTACGACGAAGGCTGGCACATCACGGGCACGATGGGCGTATTCGGCGCCGCCATCGCCGCTGCCCGCGTCCTCGGCCTGGACGCAGAGGCGACGCAGCGGGCGCTGGGCGCGGCCGGCACCCAGGCGGCCGGCGTCCGCGAGGCGTTCGGGACCATGGCCAAGCCCTTCCACGCCGGACGCGCCGCTCAGGCAGGCCTGGTCTCCGCCTTGCTGGCACAGAAGGGCTTCACCTCCGCTCCCGCCATCCTCGAGGGCCGCCGCGGCGTCGGCGAGGTCATGTCGCCCGGCTGCGACTTCTCCCGGGCCACGGACGGTCTCGGCCAGCGCTGGGAGCTCTTCAACAACGGCCTCAAGCCTTACGCCTGCGGCGTCGTCAGCCATCCGGCCATAGACGCCGCCATTGCCCTCCGCGCCCAGCCCCGCTTCGAGGCGGACGCCGTCCAGGACATCGAAGCCCTGGTTCATCCCCTCGTCCCTGAGCTGATGGGGCGGCCGGAGCCCCGCGCTGGCCTCGAGGGCAAGTTCAGCGTCCAGCACTGCATCGCCGTCGGCCTCATCGACGGCGCGGCCTATCCCGATCAGTTCAGCGACGCGAAGGTGAACGATCCCCGCGTCGCGGCGCTGCGGGCCAAGGTCCGCCTTACGGTGCAGGAATCGATGCCAGAGGACGCCTGCGTCCTGCGGCTCACCTTCGAAGACGGCAGCGCGTTGGAGAAACGGATCGAGCACGCGACAGGGTCGCCGCAGAACCCTCTGTCAGACGACCGCTTGGCGGACAAGTTCC
>DATMBD010000448.1:0-2081 GCA_035559355.1 Dehalococcoidia bacterium | reverse complement strand
GCATTTTAGCAAACGTGTTCGGCAGCCGCGGGCCGGACGCCTGCTTTCTCCGGACGCCGGATGAGGAGACGGAGGCAGCGAGGCGCGAGTGCAGCCCGGCGCGGCCGATCATCCACGGCAGGTCTTGCCCGGTCGGCAGCGGTCAGGTCGGCCGAACCTGCCGACGGTGCCTAAGGCAGGAAGAAGCTTGCCGCCAGAAACGCCAGCCCCAGCGCTACGGGCTCGACGTCGTCCTGGAGGTCGGACGGCCATTCGCCGATCGACGCCAAAACGAAAATGACAGCGGCGACGAGCGCCAGGAGCCTGCCGGGACCAAAGCCTCCCATTCGCATATTGGGCCTCCTTCCTCGGCAGCGTACCCGTCGGCCACGCGACACCTCATCGCAATCCGAGGTCGTAGTGCGAAAGCCGTGTATCGCTATCATTGGTGCCGATGCCGGAGGGCCCGCCCAGCGAGGAGATGCCCTCGCATGCCGGCGTCTTGCAGGAGCGAAGCCATGGCAACCACCTATGACCGGATCACGGCCTCCCAGGCCGCCCTCATCCGCGAATCGCGCGTGTTCTTCGTCGCGAGCGCGGCCCCGGACCTCAGCCGCGGCCCCGCCGGTCAGGGTCCGGTGAACCTCTCACCCAAGGGCGGGGCGCCTCTCCACGTCCTCGACGACCGCCGCGTCGCGTACCTCGACTACGCTGGCAGCGGCAACCAGACGGCGCTCCACGCCCGGGCAGGCGGCCCCGTAACGATCATGGTCATGTCCATGACCGGAGCTGACGCAGCGGTGGTGCGCCTGTTCGGCAAGGCAACGGTCACGCCGCTGGAGCAGTCGCCGCTGCGCGAGCTGATGGCGAAAGACGACTTGTCGGAATCGATCGGCTTGCCCGTACGGCAGGTCGTCGAGGTTGCCGTCGAGAGCACCCAGACGAGCTGCGGCTACGGCGTGCCGGTATTCGAGTTCAAGGCGCAGCGGACGCGGGCGGAGCGCGGTCGCCGCTACAAGGGCGACTGAGGCCGGCTGCCCGCGGCACTTACTTCCCGGCCCGGCCCGGCTTACGATCCCCATCGTGGAAGCGGAGATCGAAGCCCTCAGCCGGAAGCTCCTGGAGGCCGCCCAGCGCCGCGAGCCGATTACCCTGAGCCCTGAATGGTGGCAGGATCAACTCCTGGCCTGGGCCACGGACGACCCCGCGTTCCGCGTGAAGCTCCTGCGTTTTGTCGACGTGCTGCCGTCACTGCGCAGCGCCTCCGCGGTCGCCGACCACATCCGCCAGTACTTCCGCGAGGACGCGCCCGCCATCGTCCACCTCGGCGCCGAGCTCAGCCGCCCTCCCTTCTTCCGCCCGGTCGTCTCGCGCATCGTGCGCGAGAGCGTCTTCGCGATGGCTCACCGCTTCATCGCCGGCGCAACTCCTGAGGAGGCCGCGCCGCGCCTCCGCGATTTAGCCCGCAACGGCGTCGGCTATACGGTCGATCTGCTGGGTGAAGCCACGCTCTCCGAGCTCGAAGCCGACGCCTACGCAGAGCGCTATCGAGATCTTCTCGAGCGGCTATCGCAGGGTCGGGGACC
This sequence comes from Dehalococcoidia bacterium, assembly GCA_035559355.1. Lineage (GTDB taxonomy): Bacteria > Chloroflexota > Dehalococcoidia > DSTF01 > WHTK01 > WHTK01. The sequence goes on along the minus strand of DATMBD010000448.1, from coordinate 516 downwards.
GGAAGGCCCCCTGTGGCAGGGCGTGCCGCCGGTCAACGTCTCGATCAAGCTCAGCTCGCTGTACTCGCAGTTTCAACCGGCGGCGCCCGAGGCGGTCAGCGAAGCCGTCCGCGCCAGGTTGCTGCCGCTCCTGCTCCTCGCCCGCGAGCGCGGCGCCTTCGTCAACGTGGATATGGAGCAGTACGTCTACAAGGACCTCGTCCGCCGCGTCTTCGCCGATGCCGTTAGCGATCCGCGCCTGCGTGACTGGCCGAACGCCGGCATCGTCGTCCAGGCGTACTTGCGCGGGGCGGAGGAGGATATCGACGGCCTGCGGGACTTGGCCGAGTCTCGCGGCGCGCCGATAACCGTCCGGCTCGTGAAGGGCGCCTATTGGGAGGAAGAGCGCATCGTTGCCGACCAGAACGAATGGCCCGTTCCCGTCTACGAGGACAAGGCGGCGACGGACGCCTCGTTCGAACGCTGCACGGACCGCCTGTTGGCCGCCTGGCCGCACCTGAGGGCCGCATTCGGGAC
>DATMBD010000447.1:0-4007 GCA_035559355.1 Dehalococcoidia bacterium | reverse complement strand
AGAGGCGTTCGTGGAACGAACGCGGATCGGCAAGGTCGCCCATGCGGATGCCCAGGCGCGCGACCTTGTCGGCGAAGCAGGGGCCGATGCCGCGGCCGGTGGTGCCAACCGCGGCCGGGCCGCGCAGCTTTTCGTCCAGTTGGTCGATCAACGGGTGGTAGGGCATGACCACGTGGGCGCGGTCGCTGATCAAGAGACGTTCGGTGCTGACGCCGCGCGCCTCAAGGGTGTCGATTTCTTCGAGGAGGACCTGGGGATCGACGGCGACGCCATTGCCGACGATGCAGGTCTTGTCAGGGTAGAAGATTCCGGCCGGAACGATGTGGAGGGCGAAGAGTCCGAGATGATTGATGATCGTGTGGCCGGCGTTGTTGCCTGCCGAGTAACGCGCGATCACGCCGGCGTCGCGGGCCAGGAGGTCCACGATCCGCCCCTTGCCCTCGTCTCCCCATTGGCCGCCGATAACGACAGTTGCGGGCATAAAACACCCCGACATCCAGGTCGGGGTTTCACTCCTCCCTTGGGTCGGGCAGCCGGAGGGCTGCGCCGCGAGAGATTATAACAAAGTGGACGGGAGGAGGCGTTGCGTCGCTGAGGCCCAGCCGCAACGAATCGGGACGCCCGTCGTTTTGTTAAGAAGATCACCAACTATCTTTGGAGAAATGCTGCAACAAAGCAGCTTTCGGTTGTACTTAAGGGACTTCACTGTCTATTATCGACGTGCAATTAGCCAGACTGTCGGGCGCGAGCCTTTAACGGCTAAAAGGTTCGCCGACGGTCGGGACGGAGGGAATGTTGGCTGCCTTCGACAAGGATGCAATCCGGACCGAGACACTCCCGCTCATGACGCTTATCGATGCCGGAAACGTCGCCCAGAGGGGGCTGGAGAAGCGTTTGGCTCACCTCAAACTGAGCGTAGCGCAGCAGCGGATCCTTGCACTGGTCTATTTTGCAAAGGAGAGCCTCACGCCCTCCATGTTGGCCGCGCTTCTTCTTCAGGAAACGCACAGCGTAAGCGGCCTGCTGAATCGCCTCGAAGACAGGGAATTGATCACGCGCACGCGGGATCGGCAAGACCGGCGCGTCGTCTGGGTGGGGCTCACCCCTCAGGGGCGCAAAGTCGCGGAGGAGGCGATCAATATCGTCCTAGCGATGTCGCGAGAGTTGGATCCTGTCCTCCGCGGTCCGAAGGCCCCTGACATGGTCGATGTCGTGCGAAAGGTCCGCGACCAGGGCTTCAAGATCGCCGGCGTGCGCGAGGACATCCGCCGAGAGGCGCTGCGCCGCGTGTGGAGCTAACGCTCCCGCCGCCCGGCTGAGAGGCGATTCGCAGGCTCTCCGGGCTTCGAGAGCGGCGCTTCGGCCGGCGAAACGTCTGGTCGGCAAACGCTGCACGAGCCTCAAACGCGCTCAACCGCCCCGCTGGCTATCGCTCTGGCTGGCTGCGATGGCTTCCGCGTAGGCGATCAGCTCCCGCGCCCGCGTGGCGATTGGGATGTCGATCATGCGGCCGTCCACCTGCACGGTGCCGTGTCCCTGCGCGATGGCCTCGTCGAAGGCCTGGACAATGCGCCTGGCGGCCTCGAGCTCGGCCTCGGTAGGCGTGAAGACCTGGTTAACGGGCCCTACCTGCTCCGGATGGATGACATACTTGCCCTTGAAGCCGATCGACCGCGCGTAAGCGGCGTCGGCGATCAGGCCCGCTTCGTCGTGGAGCGTGGCGTAGATGCCGTCCAGCGCTTGCAGGCGGTAGGCGGCGGCGACATGGACGATGACGCGGCGGACGTACTCCAGCTCCCGGCCTTCGTCGGTGCGCGGGACGCCAAGGTCGGTCGCGTAGTCCTCGCCACCTAGCGCGAGGGCGCCTATGCGAGTGGACGCTTGCGCGATTTCTTCGCAGCGAAGGACGGCGCGAGCGCTCTCGATCATGGGCACGAGCATGACCGTGCCCGGCCTGACGCCGTTGCGCATCTCCTGCTCGCGAATGAGGACATCCACGGCGCGGATGTCGGCCGCGGCTTCGACCTTCGGGAAGAGGAGGCCGTGCAGGCCCGGCCCGATGGCCGCTGCGAGGTCATCGCGTGTCAGCCCGGTAGCCAGCGCGTTCACGCGCACGTGTACGGTCCTGCCGGCGCCGCTCAGCGATTCGACTGCTGCCCGCACGCGGCGGCGCGCCGCCTCCTTCTCCGCCGGCGGCACGGCGTCTTCCAGGTCCAGGACGATTACGTCCGCGGGAATGGTCAGCGCCTTTTCGACCATGCTCTCGCGGTTGGCGGGGACGAAGAGGAGGGTGCGCATGGGCTGCATGGCTTCGCTCGCAATTCTAGTCGGCGCTCCGGCGTAGTCTTGGGGCCCCGGCGCCGAGGGATCGAAAGCCAACGAGGGAACCATAGAACCATGGATCCATGGAACCATCGGGCCGTGGGATTTCAGGATACCGTGCCCGCAACCAGGACCACCTCGCGCGGCCGCGCATGCAGCAAGCGCCGGCCCCAGGTGGACGGCAAAGCGAGCGCCTCATCCTGGGTCAGGCGGCGTACGGTGTCAACGTGAAGGCCAGCATTTTTGTAGGCGGTCGCCAGCGTCTGCCGCGCGTAAGTCTCGCTGACCGGCGATAGCGGCCCGCCTGCGAACGCGCCCGTATCGTGAGCGGGGTCGTACGAGAGGACGATCTCGAAGCGGCCGCCTAGGACGAGGAGCCGGGCCAGCGCCCGCAACGTCTCCACCCTCGGTTCGAGAAGGCCCCGGAGAAGGCTGCCCCAGGGGAAGTTGACGCGCACCAGCGCAGCGAGGCCGAAGAGCTCCGGAGGCAGGTCCTCGGCGGCGGCGACCACGAAGACGGCGTTCTCGACGCCGCCGCGGGCGGGCTTGCGCGCGGCCCGAAACGCGTACTCCTTCAGCGCTTCGGCGTCTGGGTCGATGGCGACGTAGAGGTGGGAAGGGTCGGCGCGGGCGCTCTCGTAGACGAAGCGGCCGTCGCCGGCTCCGAGGTCGACGACCACCTCTCGGCCCGTCCGCTCTACCTCGGAGCGCCAGTCGGGCGGCGCCTCCATGATTTTCGTCCCCCGCAGCAGTCTCACGTCCGGCCAGCCGCCGTTTCCGTCCCTCCGCGCATGCGGGATCTAGCCTTAGCTCCCAAGCCGCTCCCTTAGCTCGCGTCGCAGCAGCTTCCCGGAGGCGTTGCGCGGCAGGGTTTGGACCACGTGTACCCGGACCGGCGTTTTGTACCGCGCCAGGCGCTCGCGGCAGAAACCGATGAGCGCTTCCGCAGTGACGGCCGCGCCCGGGCGGAGGACGACGGCGGCCGCAGGAGCCCGCCCCCAGCGCTCGTCGGCGATGGCGAACACGCCGGCCTCCGCGACATCGGGGTGCGAGGCGAGTACAGCCTCGACTTCGGCAGGATAGACGTTTTCGCCGCCGGAGATGATGAGGTCGTCGCGGCGGTCGAGGACGTAGAGATACCCTTCTGCATCCAGGTAGCCCGCGTCGCCGGTGTGCAACCAACCGTCGCGCAAGGCGGAGGCCGTCGCGGCGGAGTCCTTGAGGTAGCCCGGCGTCACCGTCGGGCCGCGGACCGCGATCTCGCCGGCGACGCCTGGCGGGCAGTCGCGGCCAGCGTCGTCCAGGATGCGCAGCTCGGTCCCGAAGAGGGGCTTGCCGGCTGAGCCGAGCTTCCGGAGGGCATCCTCCGGCGAGAGGGTCGATACCTGAGAGGCGGCCTCCGTGAGGCCGTAGGTCTGAACGACGGGGGCTTTGACGGCGGCGCAGCGGCGCAGGAGCGCCTCAGGCGCCGGCCCGCCGCCGAGAAGGAGGCAGCGCAGGGAGTCCGGAAACGGCCGGTCGTGGCGTTCATCGAGCATGCGCTGGAGCATGTTTGCGACCACTGAAACGATGGTCACGCCTTCCTCGTCGATGGCGCGGTTGACTCGCGCCGGATCGAAGGCCGCGTGGACGACAGCGGGTATCCCGTAGATGACGCTGCGCAGGAGGATCGCCAGACCGCCGAC
>DATMBD010000446.1:0-5420 GCA_035559355.1 Dehalococcoidia bacterium | reverse complement strand
GAAGGCGACCGCCGACACCGCACCGGCGATCACCAACGAAAGGGCGGGCTTGAAGAACCTTCGCATCGTCTTTCTCCTGCTAGCCCTGTCCCTTCTCTCCCGGGTGGTAGGCCCGCTGCTTGCGTAGGACCACCAGGTCGTGCATGGTGTGTCGCCGTATCCGACTCGCTACTTGATCAGCACGTGCGCGTCCGTCAGGTCGGAGGCCAGGGGCTTCGGGTCGCCGAGGAGAATCTCCATGTTCGGCGAGGCCACCGTGAATTCGCCCAGGTCCTCGGACGAGCCATCGTGGAAGGTCAGCACCACGCGCATCTTGTGGCCGTCGCACTGCTCGTTGATCCCGCTGATGACCACGCCTTTCACGACGAATCCCGGGAGGAGGAGGGTCGCAGCGTTCGGCCCTTGCCACTCTGTGTCAAAGTTCAACGCTACCGGCACGTCTCCCTGGCATCCCTGGATGACCACATTGCCCGCCTGGATCGCCTGAGCGTTCAGGTTCAGCCGCGCGGCGCTGGCGAACGCGATTACCGACGCAGCGCCGACAATCACCAACGAAAGGACGGGTTTCAAGAGCCTCTGCATCGCCGTTCTCCTGGTACGCTTGTCCCGTTCCTCAACCGACGCTCGCTGCTTGCAGGGGCGGAGCCGCTCACTTAATCAAGACGTGTATATCGGTGAGGTCGGCAGCGTTCGGCTGCGACGTGACGGGAATCGTGTACACCACCGGATTGCTGTTAATGCACTGCACGCCAAGGTCTTGCGACCCAGGGGCAGGCGGGCCGAACGTCAGCACCACGTGAATCGTGTGCGTGCAAAGCGGGAGCGCCGAGATGCAGCTGTCCGCGATGTTCCCGATCGTCACGCTGTCGACCGCGAAGAATCCGATTTCCGTCACGTAGTGCGTACCGTAGGAGATGTCGAGTGCGGCATCTCCCTGGCAGCCGCGGATGACGGCGTTGCCGGCCTGGACTCCCTGGCTGTTGAGGTTCAGCCGAGCGGCGCTGGCGTAGACGGCGGTGGCAAGTCCGCCCACGACGAAAAGCGAAATGACGACCTTGAACAGTCTCATAGGGCCTCCTTGGAAACGGCGTGTTCACCGCGACACCGCCCCCGCGTGCAGCGTGCCCGGCCGGGCGTCCGCCAGGCGACGGCAGACCCGCGTCCGGCGAAGCGCCCGGCTAAGGACAGAGTGACCCCGGAGACCGAGGCCGTCATCGCTCGAACCACGCATCTTGCCGGGTGCAGCGCCAGGTCTGGCGGCGCCCGGTGGCATGAACGACGTAGAAAAAACGCGGGATTAACGAAGCTCGGGAATCTGGGTGAGGTCGCCCCGGACGGCGTAAGCGGTGGCTTCCGCTCTGTTACGGGCGCCGATTTTCGTGTAGATGTTGGTGACGTGGCGGCCAACGGTCCGCACGCTCACCACGAGCCGCGCCGCGATTTCGCTGTTGGTGAGGCCGGCCGCGATCAGTCGCAGGACTTCCACTTCCCGGGCGGTCAGGCCATCGGGATACGTGCGCGGCGGCTCGGCGCTGGCCACATGAGGCCGTTCCAGAAGCGCCCTGCCACGGGCCAGGTGGCCGTCCATCCCCAACTCTTCGAACAGCCGGCACGCGCCCTCGAGCGAAGCCTTGGCCCTGTACATGTCCCGTCGCCGCCCCCGCGCCAACAAGGCGCGCGCCAGCTCCATCTGCGCCCTCGCGGCAAACGGCTTCGCCCCGATGCGCTCAGCCTCCGCCCACGCATCTTCAAACCACTGAAGCGCCCGACCGGGCTGACCGAGGGACGACGCTAGCAGGCCGAGATACAGAGACACGGGGCCGCTGTAGAGCCCCGTTCCCACGACCACCACGTTTTGCCCGGCATAGGGGAGCAGGAGGTCGTAAAGCATCGCCGCCCGCTCGCGGTCGCGCAGGAACCAACACGCGTGTGATAGGAAGGCGACGCCGCTCAGCCATCCGGCGTCGCGAGGCAGTCCGGTGAACGCATCGACGGCCAGCGCCGCGACTTCCGCGCGGCAGGCGCGCTCCCGGCGCGTCTCGCTGTAGGCGTAGGCCAGCACGCACCGCCACGCAGGCATTGCCGGTAGGGCGTCGGCCAGCGCTTCCAGCGGAGGCAAGACCTCTTCGAGGCGTCCCTGCTCCCGTCGGATGCCGAACATCTGGGCCAGGAAGAGGTGATGCGCGGTCTCGATCTCATTAGCGCGCCCGAGGGCGAGTGCCTCGCCCGCCAGGCGTTCCGCTTCGGCGAACGCGCCGAACACCAGGGCCATCGTGACGCGGAGGTTCAGATGGTGCCATCGGTACAGCGGCATGTTCACCTGCTCGGCGAGACGCCCGAAGGTCTCGACCTCCCTGCCGGCAAGGTCGGCGTCACCGTGCTCCAGCAAATCGGTCAGGTAGAGCAGGCGCCCTTCCAGGCCGAGAAGCGGGTCGCCCGAGTCGTCGGCGATGCGGACCATCTCGGCCGCGACCTGGAGCCGTTCACTCAGTCGGTCCGGTGTTGCGAGCGCTCGATGCCGTGCCTCCAGCGCCCAGGCCAACGCGGACCGATCGCTCTGTCGCCTCGCGAGATCGAGTGCCTCTTCGCTGAGCCGCAGCATGCGATCCGCTTCATTCGCCCACGCCAGGCTCAGCGCTCGCCGCGCCTTCAACAGGGCGAGGAGAGTGTCTTGCCCTCCCTCGGCCTGCAGGGCGGCCATGGCTTCATCGAGCAGTTGGCCGGCGACTTCGTCGATCAGGTCGCCAGCCGAAGTGTGCTCGGAGAACCCGAGCGCCGTCCGAGCCAGCCTTCCCGTGTCCTTCAGGTGACGGGCCAGCGCCATTGCGTCCAGAAAGGACCGCCGTGCACTCCCGAGCGCGCCCGCCCTCGCCTGCGCTTCGCCCAACCGAATCAGGACATCGCAGCGCTCTGCGCTCAAGCGCTCGCCGCGCTCGTCGATGAGCTTGAGGGCCTCCCGACCGTGTCGTACCGCCTCTTCGTAGGCCGCAGTGGCCAGGGCATGGCGGCCCGCCTCGCCGAGGTACCACAGCGTGACGTCCAGATTCGCTGCCCTTCCAGCGCTCCGAAGCTGTGTGGCAATTTCGGCAGCGTGCTCCGTCAGTCGCTCTCCCCACACCCGCTCCATGGCGTCGGCCAGCCGCAGATGAAGCCGCTGGCGACGAGGGGCCGAAATTCGCTCCAGCACCCCCTGGCGGATGAATTCATGCGCGAACGTGTAGCTCGGTTCGGAACCCGTGGCGGCGCAAAGAATCACCTTTGCGACTTGCGCCTCCTCGAGGGCGCCCGAAAGATCTTCGCCCTCAAGAATGTCGGCTGCTTCGATCAGCGAGCTCTGGAACGCCTTCCCGAGCAGTGCGGCTGCCTCCAGGACGCGCAGCGTGTCGCCGGAGAGGCGCGAGAGGCGGCGAGATACCACCAGCCTCACCGTTTCCGGCAGCCCGGGCGTCCAATCGTGGGGAACTTCCCGCCACTCGCCCGACGGGCCCAGGAGTTCGCTACCACCCGCAGCTTGCTGGTCCGCATAGACCTCCTCGACGAAAAAGGGATTCCCGTCAGTCACCTTGACGACAGCCCGCACGGTGGCGTCCGGCGGCAAACGCCCGTTCAACGCTCGTAACATGCTCCTGACGTCGCCGAACGACAGCGGGCGGAGGCGGACCATGTGGCCGAAACGGTTCCGCACCGCGTCCTCCCACAGGGACCAGACGGGATGACCAGGGTCCAACTCGCTCTCGCGGCAGGTGGCGATGACCAACGCTGGCATTGTCCCCACGCGATGAGCCAGATGCTGTAAGAGGGCAATCGTCGCCATGTCGCCCCAGTGCAGATCCTCAATCGTCAGGACGAGCGGCCGGTGTGAGGCCAGGCCCGCCAGGAACTGGCACACGCTACCGAAAAGCCGGCGGCGCGCCTGGTCGGCTGACAGCCTGACCGGTGGCGGAATGTCGGGAAACCGGCGGCGGAGGTCCGGCAACAGTTTGCTGACATCGCTCGCCACGTCCGAAAGTAGATGAGCCACAGTGCCGGGGTCGGCCTGCTGGACCATCGATTCCAGGATCTCGACGAAGGGAGTGTACGATGGCCCGTCCTGCGTCTCGTAACAGTACCCGGTAAAGGAAAGGAATCCCTTCTCCAAGGCTTCTGCCGCGACTTCGCGGGCCAGTCGTGTCTTGCCGATGCCCGGCTCCCCGGTTACGAAGACGAACGCCCCCTTTCCCGACGCGACTGGCGTCAGCATGTCAATGAGCTGGACGTATTCAGCCCGGCGTCCCACGAATGGCGTCCGCACGAACCCGGGCGATCGCTCAGTGGGCCCCATCGCCTCTACCCCGGGCTATTGTACTCGTCATGGTGCCCGAACGTTCGACGATGCTGGCTGCATCAAATAGGGCTGCTTTCGCCGGCTGCCCTCCTCGTCCTGCGCTGCCGGGACCTCCCTGGATCTCCAGAGATCGCCGCCTCTGTCTGACAGCAAAACTGACAGCAAAACTCGCGGCTGACAGCAAACATTGGCGGACGACGGCGGTCGAGCGCACGGCTTTCCAGATTCAAAATGGACGGCCCGGGACGCTCATGGACGGCCCAAATCGAACTGCAAAACCCCGATCGCCGGTTCGAATCCGGCCGTCGCCTCCAGATTTTCAGATTCAAAAGCGGCCCTCTCGGGCCGCTTTTTGTGACCGTGGGGGTACGCACCGTACCTCGGATGAAGAGCCCGCGGCTACGGAGCGAGCCGCGCCTGCAGCCGGTCGAAGCGCACGAGCTGGCGCGCCATGCCGAGGGTCTCGGCTTCGGCGCGGCCGGCGGCGACGAGCTCGCGGGCGCGGGCGGCATCGCCCGGGGCGTTGCGGTCGAGCAGCATCGCGGCCCACGCCCGCCGGGTGCGCACGACGTAGGGGCGGGCGCCGAGCCGTTCGTTCATGGCCAGCGCGTCGGCGAAGTGCCGTTCGGCGTCGTCGTAGCGGCCCAGGCAGGCGGCCAGCATGCCACATCAGAGGGCGTACGATCCGTAGCAGGAGATGATGGCCACGATCACGGACACCTGCCCGGCGAGGGGACAGAGGCGCTCGTACAGCGCCGCCGCGGCGGACACGTCGCCGAGAACGCTCGCCACCTCGCTCAGACTCTGCATATACGCCGTCCACGACCAGTTGAGTGGGTGCTCGAACCCGCCGGCGCGCAGGATCTCGAGCTCTGCGCGCGCCTCCGCTAGCTGATCCGTCTCGCAATAGAGAAGCGCCAGGGCGGCCCGCCACGCAGGAACGTGTGACATCGTCTCGACGTTGCTGCGCACAGCGCCGGCGAGCTCGGGGAGCCGGCCCTGGTTCTGCAGGACATAGTAGAGCTGCACGACGAAGGCTACGGCCGCGTCGGGCTGGCCACCGGCCGTCCCCAGCTCCAGTGTGGCGAACACGCGC
>DATMBD010000445.1:0-2609 GCA_035559355.1 Dehalococcoidia bacterium | reverse complement strand
GGCGGGTGAGGGGGTTGGTCATGTGGCGCATGACCTTGGCGAAGGCCTCCGTCTGAGAGGGCGTCTGCAGCTTGTTGACGTAGTGCTGGATGATCGGCTCCGCCGGCAGGGGCGAGCGGGCCAGGCGCCGCGCCAGGCGCTCCTTCATCTCCGCCAGCACCGGTGGCTTCCACTCGACCATGTTCTGCAGGGGCCGCGTGGCGGCGCCGCCGGCGGCCACGAGCACGAGCTTGTTGACGCGCTCGGGGCTCTCGTAGGCGAGGAGCGTGGCGATCCAGCCGCCCATCGAGTGGCCGACGACGTTCGCCTTGGCGATGCCGAGGACGTCCATGAACTCCCGCACGTGGTCCACCAGGTACGCGAACGAGAACTCCTGGTCGAAGACGTCGCCGGGGCCCCAGTTGAGGCTGTCGGGGGCCAGCACGCGGTAGCGGTCGGCGAGCAAGTCCATGACGCCGAGCCAGCTATCGCCGCCGCTCTCGAAGCCGGCGCCGTGCAGCAGGAGCGTCGGATAGCCGGACCCGGCCTCGTAGTAGCGCGTCTTGCCGTGGCTGAGCGCAGCGAACTTCTCGGTCACTTGGGTCGTAGTCGTCATCACGTTCCCTCCTCGCGACTGGTCCCGATCCTTGCTCAAGACTAGCCGATCACGGCCGCAGATCAAGCTTTGTCTTGCAAACACGCAAAGCCCCTTCCGGTCTTGCCTGGATTCGCCTAAACTGACAGCCGCGCATCGAGTGCAGGCTCGACCAAACGCAGGCAGAGGAGGGATCCATGACAACGTCTGAGGCGCCGGTCGCGGTGGTGGAGGGCCCCAAGGGCAAAGCCGAGATCTACGAGATCTTCGGCGATGGACGCAACCTTGAGTACCAGGTCAAGTGCAACGACAAGGTTGAGACCTACAAGTCCCTGGGTGAGGCCTACATCGAGGCCGGCCAGATGGTAGGCACCAAGACCTAACACCAGCCTTCAAGCCGTTAGCCGGGACGCACGGCCTTCCGCCGTGCGTCTCTCCGTTGCGGAGGCGCCGATGCGACTTGGCGTAAACATCGCCGCAGGCGGCCCGATTAGCGATTTCGAGACCATCGTCCAGCGCGTCATCGACGCCGAGAGGGACGGCTTCGATAGCGTCTGGTTCAACTCCGGCGCTGCGGGCGAGCCCTTGACGGCGATTGCCGTCGCCGGCCGGGAGACCAGCCGCATCCGACTGATGACTGCCATCGCCGTGACCTATACGCGGCATCCCTACCTCATGGCCCAGCAGGCCCTCACCGCGAACGCCGCCTGCCGAGGCCGTCTTATCCTGGGCGTCGGCCCTTCCCACCGGGCATCGATGGAGCGCCTGGGCGTCTCTTACGAGGGCGCTGCCGCCAACGTCCGCGAGTACGTGACGGTCCTGCGCGGCCTTATGCGCGGGGACGCCCAGCAATTCCAGGGCCGCTTCTATCGTGTGGAAGGCCAGCTGCAGCTGCCCTGGGCGGCGCCCTGCCCCGTAGTGATCGCCGCCCTGGCGCCGCGCATGCTGCGGACCGCCGGCGAGCTCGCTGACGGCACCGTAACCTGGATGGTCGGGCGCCGGACGCTGGAGACGCACATTCGCCCCAGGCTGCTGGAAGCGGCGGCGGCCGGCGGACGCCCCCAGCCGGAAATCTACGTGGGCCTTCCCGTCGCCGTCACCGACGACGCCAAGGCGGCGCGGGAACGCGCCAATCAGAGCTTCGCCAACTACGCCGACCTGCCGGTTTACAAGCGCATGCTGGACATCGAGGGTACGGACCCGGGCGGCATCCTGGTCTGCGGCAACGAGGCGGAAGTGGAGGCGCAGCTGCGCAGCTTCGCGGCGGCGGGCGCCTCCGAGATCGGCGTGACGCCGTTTCCGGTCGGAGACAATCCGGCAGCTTCGGTTGCCAGGACCAGGGAGCTCCTCAAGGGGCTCGTAGGGAAACTGTAGGCGTATGCTCGTCGGCGTTGCCGGCCCGCCCCTGTTCGGCACCGGCCCTGACCCGGTCGCGATCCGCGACTTCGCTCAGGCCGTCGAGGACATGGGATTCGACCATTACGGCTTTGCCGAGCGTGTCGTCCAGAACGATACGTCCCGCATACCGGAGTTTGCCGGCCGGCCGGCGAACCACCGCACCCTCTTCAACGAAGCGTTTACGCTGATGTGCTTCCTGGCTGCGGTGACCCGCCGCATCGAGCTGATGAGCTGCGTCCTCATCCTGCCGCTGCGGCCCACGGCCCTGGTGGCGAAGCAGGCCGCCCACGCTCAGATGCTTAGCGGCGGCCGCATCCGCCTCGGCGTCGCCGTTGGCGGCTCCGCCCTCGAATACGAGGCCATGGGCGCCGACTTCAAAACCCGCGGGCGGCGCATGGAGGAGCAGATCGAAGTTCTAAGGCGTCTCTGGACGGAGGACTCGGTCACGTTCCAGGGCCGCTTTCACAACCTGCGCGCCGCTACCCTCAATCCCAGGCCCGACCCGGTTATCCCGATCTGGATCGGCTCCGGCAACGCGAGCGCGCCCTTCCCCTCCGAGCGCCTCCTGCGCCGCGCCGCCCGCATCGCCGATGGCTTCATCGCCATGAGCCTGCTGCCGCCTGAGCGCGCCACCCAC
>DATMBD010000444.1:0-9644 GCA_035559355.1 Dehalococcoidia bacterium | reverse complement strand
ACTATGCGACCCCTCCGAGACGCGGTCGGTTGTGAAGCGAGCGGCGCGGCGGAGGGGGAGGGATTCGACCCCCCGGGGCTTGCGCCCTGCGGTTTTCAAGACCGCCGCATTAAACCGCTCTGCCACCCCTCCGCTGGCAGTATAACGAACCCGATCCCCGGGGCAGGAGAGCCGCCAAGTTCTAGCCGGCTCAGCCTTCGATGACTACAAGGCCGCTCGTGCCGTCCACGGTCACCGTGGCGCCGTCCGGCACCTGAACGGTTGCGGTCACGGCGCCGATGACGGCCGGGATGCCGAACTCCCGCGCAACAACCGCCGAGTGCGAAAGCAGGCCGCCGCTGTTGGCCACCAGCGCTCCGATCAGAGCGAAGAAGGGCGTCCACGCCGGCGTAGTGGCCCTGCACACGAGGACGTCGCCGGCCTCCAGGCTTGCGGCCTCCTGAATGGAATCGACGACGCGGGCGCGGCCCCGGTAGGAGCCCGGCGACGCGGCCACGCCGCGCAGGACGCGGACTTCCGAGGCCCGCAGGGCCGGCGGCAGCGGCCCGTCCTGGCGCGGCAGCGGCCGGCCCAGCACCGGTGGAGGAGACACGGCTCGCCAGGCGGCTAGCTGCTCCCGTCGCTCCTGGAGCAGCGCCTTCTCCGGCGCGGTCTCGCCATCGAGGGCGAGGACAAGCTCGGGACGGTAGAAGTAGAAGACGTCGTCGGCGGCATCGATGACTCCCCGCTGGGCGAGGTGGCGGCCGATGGCCAGCCAGCGCTGTCGCGACGCGGCGGAAAGGCGCTGGTCGCAGAGGTAGTTGTGGTCCTCCAAGTTCGGCAGGTGCTCCTGCGCAATGCGCATCAGGCGCTCCACCTCCCTCGCCTCGTCGTCAGCTGTCGCCGCCGAGCGCAGGGCGGCTTCCAACTGCTCGCGGCGCTCGCGCTGCCGCCGGGCCGCGTCGAGAGGCCCTTGGCCATCCGGCAATCGGGCATAGGCGCGGATCGCAGCCAGCGGCAGCGACGGGTCCTCCGCCCACACCGGCTGGTCCTCGACGAAACCTTCGCTGGTGCTCCCATACTTGTCGAGCACGGCCTGCAGCCTGGCGCGAAACTCCGCAGCCGCGGCCGTCTCGGGCAGCGCCCCGCCGCGGTCGAGCGCGGTGAGGAGGTCCGGGTGACGATGAAGGACACGGCTCGCCTCCCAGAGAAGGGCTGCGCGCTCCAGCGAGGCGTTCGGGAAACCCTGGAGCAGCGCCAGCGCCTCGCCCGAGCGCTCTTCGCCGAAGAGCTTGACGTATGCCTCTTGAAAGCGCCGCGCGGCTGCCTGCGACGGGATAACCGCCAGCCGATGCACCGCCCCGAACACGCGCCAGTACTCTCGGCTCTGCTCCTCCAGCGTCTCCGCCCATTCGCCTGGCCTTACGGTCTTCGGATCGAAGGCAGAGAGGGCGTCGACGACCTTGTCCACCTCCGGCAGCCACTCCCTGCGCCACAGGCGCATCTGCTCGACGCTCTCCGGCGGCGTTCCGCTAGGACCCATCTGCAGGAAACCGTCCCGATTGTAGGTATAGCCGTTGATCCGAAGGGACGTAGGCACGCCTCCTTGGGGCGCCCTGGAGCCAAAGAGATCGGCGGTAAGGGGCGGCGCAGCGACAGGCGTGTGCTCGTCGGCAAGCACCCACGTGTACTGCTCGAAGGCGGGATCCGGAAGCTCGAAACGAACCTCGGACGTCATGCTCTCGTTCCAATCGGCCTTCCGCGAAGGCCGGTTTCGTGCTCCAGTCTCTCCCGGCGGCCATGGAACGCGCAACCGCCTTTCGGCCGCGCCAGCAAGCCTCCCCCGTGCTAAGATCGGAGTCCCGTTGTTCCTTGCCAGGCAAGGCGCTACGCTCGCACCTTCGCCGAGCCTTTTGGCCAGTTAGCCGCGCTTAAAGAAGGAGACCGATTCGATGACCGACTGGCGAGAGATCGAGAGCCGCGTGTTCATGACCACGGGGCGCCGTATGCCGGTCGTGGTCGTCAAAGGTGAGGGCACGCGCGTCTGGGACGACGCCGGAAAGTCCTACCTGGATTTCTTCGGCGGGCCCGCCGTCCACGCCCTCGGCCACTGCCATCCGGTGATGGTCAAGGCCATAGAGGAACAGGCCCGCACCCTCATTCACGTCTCAAACGCGGTCTATTCCGTGCCGCAGTTGAAGCTGGCGCAGCTCCTCCTCGACAACTCGGTCTTCGACCGCGTCTACTTCACGAACAGCGGCGCGGAGGCGAACGAGGCGGCGATCAAGCTGGCCCACAAGTGGGGCCGCGAGCACAAGAACGGCGCCTACGAGATTATCGCCATGACGGACGGCTTCCATGGCCGCACGCTGGCTGCCGTAACCGCGACCGGCACGCCCCGCTACCACGAACCGTTCGGGCCGCTGCCGCCAGGCTTCGTCCACGTTCCCTTCAACGACATCGAGGCGCTGCAGAACGCGACGACGCCGAAGACGGCGGCCATCCTCGTCGAGCCGATTCAAGGCGAAGGCGGCGTCAACGTCCCCAACCCGTCCTACTTCCCGGCCATGCGCCGCTGGTGTGACGAAAACAACATCCTCCTCATGGTGGACGAGGTGCAGACGGGCATGTGCCGCACCGGCCCCCTCTTCGCTTACCAGGGCATGGACTTCGAGCCGGACGTGATGACGCTTGCCAAAGGCTTGGGGGGAGGCGTGCCCATCGGCGCCATCCTGGCGAAAGAGAGCTGCTCGGTGTTCACCCCCGGCGACCACGGCTCCACTTACGGCGGCAATCCCCTGATGACGGCCGTGGCCCTGGCGGTGACGAAGTACATGATCGAAACGGACATGCCAGCGCGCGTGGAGAAGATCGGCGCCTACCTGCGCTCCAAACTGGAGGCGATGGCGGAGAAGCTGCCCGCCGTCGTCGGCGTGCGCGGCAAGGGACTCCTCTTGGCGATCGCGCTCAACGCCGACATCTCCGAGAAGGTGGTGCTCGATTGCCTTGCCAACGGGCTGATTGTGAACAACGTGCGCCCGAACGCCGTGCGCCTGGCGCCGCCATTGACCGTGACTGAAGCCGAGTGCGACGAGGCTGTGGAGATCATCGAGAAAGCGGTCGCCCGGGCAGCCTAGGACTGCCAGAGCTGGCCGCTAGGGTAGCGAGCCATGGGCAAGGCCCTTCGCACAGTCAGGCGCGCCTTGATGTGGGCGGCCTTCATCGCCAGCGCGGCGGCCGTCATCGACCAGCTCCGGCGGCCGCCGACTGAGCGGACATGGCATGGGCTCGTCTTCGGCTTCGTGCCGTATGACTTCCGTCCCCCGACTTTACGGCGCCTGCGCGATGCCTGGTGGAACCCCGAAGATCCGCGCCTCTTCACGCCCCGCGATTTCGGCGTGGGCTGGGCCGTTAACTTCGCTCGCGTCTGGGAGCTGTTGATGCGCCCCGCTGCAAACGGCGACGGCTAGAAGTGGCCCTGGGGAGCCGCTTCTTTGCCGTTGCTCGTTGTTCGCCGGGAAGGCGCCTAAGCCGCCGCCGGGGTATCATCGCCTCGTTATGGCAAAACAACTAGCCGTCCTCGCCTTCAGCGGAGGCCTCGACACCACCGTGATCCTCCACTGGCTGCGCGCCAATGGCTGGGACGTTGCGACGTACACTGCAAATCTCGGCCAGCCGGGCGCCGACCTCGAGGCGGCGGCGGCGAAGGCCCGCGACCTCGGCGCTGTCGACACCTTCGTCGAGGACCTCCGCGGCGAACTCGTGGACGAGTTCTTCCTGCCGGTCTTGCAGATGCACGCCCGCTACGAAGGCCGCTACTTGCTCGGCACGTCGATCGCGCGCCTGCCGACGGCGCGCGGCCAGATGCGCTACGCGAAACGAATCGGCGGCAACGTCCTCGTCCACGGCTCGACGGGCAAAGGCAACGACCAGGTGCGATTCGAGACCGTCTATCGCGTGCTGCAGGAGGATCCGCGCTACGCCCTGGATCACTTCGGCATCTATGCTCCCTGGAAGGAGCGGGACTTCCTCGCCCGCTTCGGCGACGGTGGGCGAAAGGTGATGGCCGCGTACGCGGAGGAGCACGGCATACCTTTGCCCACGGGCGGCGCTGATGAGGGCCCCCCTTACTCCCAGGACGCGAACGTACTTCACATAAGCTCGGAGGGGCGCGCCCTGGAGAAGCCGGAGGTGGACCACCGAGAGGTGATGTTTACCTACCTTGCCCGTTGGGACCAGACGCCGGACAGGCCGGAGCGCGTCCGCATCCACTTCTACGAAGGCAAGCCCGTGGCCGTTGAACTCTTCGACGAGGATCGCAACCCGCTCGGCGAAGGCGTGGAGGTGCGGCCGGAGGCTTCGATCCTGCCCGTCGTCGAGTACCTGAACGCGGTTGGCGGCAGGCACGGCGTCGGCCTTGTGGACATGGTGGAATCGCGCTACGTGGGCCTGAAGTCGCGCGGCGTTTACGAGGCGCCGGCGCATGCGATCCTCCTGGCCGCGCACGAGGACCTGGAGTCGCTCGTGCATGAGCATCGTCTGCTGCATGACAAAGCAAAGCGGGCGCTGGACGTCGCCGAGGCCGTCTATCAGGGCCGCTGGTTCACGCAGGAGATGCAGTCTTGGCTGGCTGCAAACGCCGTCGAGCAGCGGCGCGTGACCGGCTGGAGCGAGGTGCGCCTCTACAAAGGCGCCATTCTGCCCGTCGCCCGCTCGAGCCCGCACTCGCTCTACAACGAGGAGCTCGTCTCCTTCGATACCGCGTCCAGCGAATACGACCCCGAAAAGGCGCGCGGCTTCATCGATATCCAGGCCGTTGAGCAGCAGGCGCAGATGCGGCAGGCGCGTTCGCTGGGCGGCTGGGGCTAAGCGAACGGGGAGACGGGGAAGAGGCTCAATCCGGCCGGGAGAGCGCTTGCTCGAGCAGCGCAAGACAGGGCGCCACGATGTCGTCTGCATGCGCGCTCCCCACGAGCTGGCCTGCTGCGAAGACGGCGACGCCGGGGCGCTGGTTGACGTCCTCGAAGGCCAAAGCGGCGGCGAACGCGCCTTCCCAGTCCGGCAGAATGACCACGCCCTCTTCAGGCGTTTCGCCAGGGGGCAACTCCCGGACGGCTTTCTCGAATTCGGCCCGAAGGACGCTCTCGGCGAAGCCCCGGAGCATTCGCGGCACGGAGCGCAGGTCAACCACGTGGCCGACGAGGACCTCGGCGGCGGGGAACCGCTGCCTCACGGCTTGCTCGACGGCCTCGGCGCTGCTGCGGGTCGCTTGGCCGAAGCAGATCAGGACGGCCGGCCGATCGAGATAAGTCGGATCCACTACGCGGCCCGTTCCCACGGCTGAAAGGAGGGGGTAGGCAGGCATCGGAGCGAAGCTTCGCACGGCCGCGCCGGCCGGGCAAGGTTCGCGGATCAGGGTTTTCTCGGCTTTCCTTCAGGCTCCGTTCTTGTTACGATCCTGACCCCCGCGCTTCGGAAGTGCAGACCTTTGGGTCTATCGGGTTGCCTCAAAGGCATAGACAGCGCATATTTGTGTGAAAATGAAACTTCAGGAAGTCAGCCAGCTCGACGAACAGGACCTCGAGGCGGTGGGCCCGCAGCAGTATCAGACCGACGATGTCCGGATCGCCGGCATCCATGAGCTAAGCCCGCCGGCCCATCTGCTGCGCGAGTTTCCGATCACGTTGGAAGCGGCGCGCCTCGTCTGGGAGACACGCCAGGCTATCCACCGCATCCTCGTTGGAACTGACGACCGCCTCCTCGTCGTCATCGGCCCCTGCTCGATTCACGACGTCCGGGCCGCCAAGGAATACGCCGGACTGCTGCTCAAGGCGCGCGAGCGCCTGGCGCGAGACCTCCTGGTGGTCATGCGCGTCTACTTCGAAAAGCCGCGGACCACAATCGGTTGGAAGGGCCTGATCAACGACCCTGACCTCGACGGGAGCTTTCGGATCAACAAAGGCCTCCGCCTAGCCAGAGAACTGCTGCTCGATCTCGCCAACATGGGGGTGCCGGCCGGCTGCGAGTACCTGGACATGATCACGCCCCAATACATCGCCGACCTCGTCTCCTGGGGCGCGATCGGCGCCCGCACGACGGAAAGCCAAATCCACCGTGAGCTGGCCTCGGGCCTCTCTTGCCCCGTCGGATTCAAGAACGGCACGGACGGCAACGTGCGCATCGCCGTGGATGCGATCCGGGCGGCGCACGTCCCCCATCATTTCCTGTCCGTGACCAAGGGCGGCCACTCCGCGATCGTCGAGACCAAGGGCAACGAGGATACGCACCTCATCCTGCGCGGCGGCAAACAGCCCAACTACGACGCGGAGAGCGTCGATGCGGCCGCGCGGGAGCTGGCCGAGGCCGGCCTGCCGCAGCGGATCATGATCGATTTCAGCCACAGCAACAGCCGCAAGCAGCATCAGCGGCAGCTGGAAGTCGGCGCATGCGTCGCCGGCCAGATCGCCGCGGGCGACTCCCGTATCATCGGCGTCATGATCGAGAGCCATTTGAAGGCGGGCCGTCAGGACTTGGTGCCGGGCCAGCCGCTGGTTTACGGCATGAGCATCACCGACGCCTGCATCGCCTGGGACGATAGCGAAGGCCTGCTCGAGCAGCTTGCCGAAGCGGTCGAGGCCCGCCGCCTCAAGGCTGCCGCCGAAGACGATTCGTAGGCTGAGCTAGCGGCAGCCGCGCTTTTTCGAGGCGCCGCCCCCAATACAGGACCTAGTCCGACCCATCGACCTCGGATGCGAGGGGCTAGTGTCACGTCTTCGCGATCGGCTGTCGAAGCCGCTGAACCGGCTCCGCGTTTCTTGCCTTCGGATTGCGGGTTAGCGCTTGGCTTGCTCCGCCAGCGCGCTCAGGATCGGGTCCTCGCGGAAGTAAAGGTCGGGATCGCGCTGGGCGATGAGCATTCGCAGGCTGCCGGCGACCGCGCCATCGGATCCGTAAGCGACGACGCGGGCACGGGCGAGGTCGCCGCTTGGCGCCGTCATCCACACCTCATACCAGGCCTTCGAGGCGTCGCCGAGCGCCGACACGCCCTGGTCAAGGATCGAGACCTTCAGTTTGCGCACTGGGTCCGGCCGGGCGGTTGCCTGGGGCTTGCCGGCGGTCACCGGCGTCAGCTCCAGGATGGTGTTATGGCGGAAAAGCTCCAGGAGGTCGCTCAGGGAGAAGCGCGTGTTCCCTGTGCGGGGGTTCACTTGCCTTTCGTAGCGGCGGCCCCAAAGCGCCACCTTGTCGAATAGGTCCACGCTCCTGGCCTCCTTTCAGCGTCTGCGCGGCACGGCCGCAAGGGGATCATAGGCGTTCGTCGCCTTCACGGTCGAGGCGTGCGTGTGGCACGCCAAAGCGGGCGTCTGTACTATGAAGCCCGTGACGGACGAACCAGCGCAGGCGGAGAAGCCTTGGGGCGGTCGCTTCTCCGAGGCCACGAACGCCGCCGTCGAAGCCTATACCTCGTCGCTTGCCGTCGACCAGAGGATCGCGCTCGAGGACGTGCGCGGGTCGATAGCGCACGCGCGCATGCTGGGCAAGCAGGGGATCATCCCTCAGGCGGACGTGGAAGAGATCCTCGCCGGCCTTCTCCAATTGCGGGAGGAGATCGAGCAGGGCCGCTTCCAGATGGACGAGCGTCTCGAAGACGTGCACATGAATGTCGAGTCGCGGCTGCGCGAGATCGTGGGCCCGGCGGCGGGCCGCCTGCACACGGCCCGGTCTCGAAACGACCAGGTCGCGACTGATCTGCGTTTGTGGACCAAAGAAGCCGTGGCAGAGACCATTGCTTCCCTTCACGAGCTGCAGATCGCGCTCGTCGAACAAGCCTCCGCAAACCGGCGCGTTCTCCTGCCCGGCTATACCCACCTGCAACGGGCCCAGCCCGTCCTCCTCGCCCACCACCTACTTGCCTACTTCGAGATGTTCGAGCGCGATATCGGCCGCCTGGCCGACTGCTACGCCCGCGCTGACGTCCTGCCCCTCGGCAGCGGCGCGATCGCCGGCGTTCCCTACCCGATCGACCGCGAGGCCGTGGCCCGCGAGCTGGAGTTCGCCGCCATCTCCGCTAACAGCATCGACGCCGTCTCCGACCGCGACTTCGTCGCCGAATATCTGGCGGCGTGCGCGATCGCGATGATGCACGTGTCGCGGATGGCGGAGGACATCATCCTCTGGTGCACGGCGGAGTTCGGCTTCGCCGAGCTCCCGGATGCCTTCGCCACCGGTTCGAGCATCATGCCCCAGAAGAAGAATCCGGACGTGCTGGAGCTGGCGCGGGGGCGGACCGGCAAGGTCTACGGCGCCTTGTTCTCCGTGCTGACCACCCTCAAGGGCCTGCCCTTGGCCTACAACCGGGACCTGCAGGAGGACAAGGAGCCGCTATTCCTCGGCCATGACACGCTGAACTCCACGCTTCGAGTCCTGGCCGACCTCGTGGCGCGGCTCAAGTTCAGACCCCTGGCCAGCCGCCGCGCCGCCGGCGGTCTCCTCCTCGCCACCGACCTCGCCGACTATCTGACGAAGAAAGGGATGCCTTTTCGGGAGGCGCACAACGTCGTCGGGCGCCTGGTTTTCTACTGCGAGTCGCACGGCAAGGAGCTGCGGCAACTCACCCTGCAGGAATACAAGAAGTTCTCGGACCTCTTCGAGGAGGACGTGCTCAAGACCAGCGTCTGGAGCTCGCTGCGGGCGCGGGACGTGCCCGGTGGCACGGCGCCTCGGCGCGTCGCCCAGGCCATCCGGCGGGCACGCCTGATCCTCAGGCGGCGGGAGGAAGAGGCGTGAGCCAGGGTCAGGGGGACGAGCCCGGCAGGCCGAGCTCGAGACGATAGCCGTGCCCGTAAAGCTCGCCCCGTCCATCCTCACCGCCGACTTCGGCCGCATCGCCGAGCAGGTGCAGGAAGCGGTCGCGGCCGGCGCCGACTACGTCCACCTCGACGTCATGGACGGCCACGTCGTGCCGGTGATCACCTTCGGCCCGGCGCTGGTCGCCGCCGTGCGCAAGGCCGTCGACGTGCCCCTCGACATCCACCTGATGATCGACCGGCCCGACGACCACCTGGCCGCGTTCCGCGACGCCGGCGGCGACATCCTCAACGTCCACGCGGAGGCCAGTCGCCACCTGCACCGGACGCTTGGCGAAGTGCGGCGCCTGGGGGCCAGGGCGGGCGTCTGCCTGAATCCGGCGACGCCCCTGGACGCTATAGCCGAAGTCCTCGGCGAGGTTGACCAGGTGATGATCATGGCCGTGAACCCCGGCTGGGGCGGCCAGAAATTCATTGAGTCGAGCCTCGAAAAGGTACGGCGCCTGCGGCAGGCGCTCGACGGTCGCGGCCTGACCGTCGACATCGAGGTCGATGGCGGCGTCAACCTGACGACCGGACCGCGCTGCGTGGCAGCGGGCGCGAACGTCCTGGTCGCGGGCTCTTTCGTTTACAACGACCGCGCGTCAGTTGCCGAGAACCTAAGGGCGCTTCGGGAGGCCGTCGGGGGCTCTTAGCGGGTGGGGCCTCAGGCTTGCTGGCTCGAACGCCGAGGCCTCGAGATCCGCGCCGAGGCGATCTCGCGCGTGTCCCGATCCCCGATCAGCGCTGCTGCCTGACCGCTAGCCTGCACCTGGTCAGCGGCTGCCTGGCTCCTCTTCAGCGCAGGGTCGGCTCCAG
>DATMBD010000443.1:0-13411 GCA_035559355.1 Dehalococcoidia bacterium | reverse complement strand
AGGCTGCAAGCGGACCGCCTCTCCAGGAGGGACATGTTCACGGGCTGGGGGATTCGAACGCTGAGCAGCGACGCTCCGCGCTACAACCCGCTTGGGTATCACCTGGGCTCCGTGTGGCCGCACGACAACGCCCTCATCGCGGCCGGGCTCCATCGATATGGCGCGTCCTCGTTTGCCCAGGAGCTCGTCACGCGCCTCCTCGAAGCAGCGGCCGAGTTCCCCGGGCTGCGCTTGCCGGAGCTGTTCGGCGGCGCGGCCCGGCTGGCCCATCACAGCCCCGTGCCCTATCCGGTTGCTTGTAGGCCTCAGGCGTTCGCCGCCGCAGCCCTTCCCTTCGCCCTGATCGCCTTGCTGGGCATCCAGCCTGACGCCGCAGAGCGCCAGCTCAAGATCGTCCGGCCACATCTGCCTTCCAACATCAACCGCCTGCGCATCTCCGGGATGAGGGTCGGCCCCTCCCTCGTCGACCTCGATTTTCAGCGCAAGGGGAGGGCCGTGAGCATGACCGTCCGCCGCAAAGGCATGGTGACCGTCCGGCGAAGCGCCTAGGCGGGATAACTGCCACTGGGGCTTGCAGCGACCGGCCTCCCGCAGGAGGGCGAACAGGCAAAAACGGGCTGGAATTGGATAGCGGCCTGAGTGACAGGAAGTGCCCATCGCCTTCATCGTCCCCGGCCGCCAGGCCAAGTGGCGTCACCGTCCCGGGACCGCTCCCGCGAGCACCCGGGCTGCGGCGCTACCACAGGGAAAGCTCTTGCTCCACCTCCCCCAGCACAGCGTCGATGATGTCCACGATCTCGTCCGCGTCTTCGCGATTGGTGATCAGGGGAGGCGCGATGCTGATGCTGTTGCCAGCGCGGCAGAGCAGGCCACGCGCCAAGAGGCGCTGACCGACCTTCGACTGCATGTCGTCCTCGCGCGTAAACGGCTCCTTGGTCTCGCGGTCCTTGACGAGTTCCACCTGGATCATGAGCCCGATGCCACGGACATCGCCGATGATGGGGTGGCGGTGCTGCAGTTCGCTCAGCTGTTGCAGGAGATATGCGCCGGTCTTCGCCGAGTTGTCGATGAGGCCTTCCGCTTCCAGGATCTCGACGTTGCGCAGGGCGACAGCGCACGAAACCGGGTGGGTGCCAAACGTGATCCCGTGGCTGAACGTGTTCTTTTTGTCGCTAGCGAAGGCGTCGGCGATTTTGCGGGTCGTCATCGTGCAGGCGATGGGGGCATAGCCGGACGAGAGGCCTTTGGCAGTGGTCATGATGTCCGGCTGAATGCCGTAGTGGTCGACACCAAACCACTTTCCGCTGCGACCGAAGCCGTTGATGACTTCGTCGGCGATGAGAAGCACGCCGTGCTTGTCGCAGACTTGGCGCAGCGTCCGCCAGTACGCCGGCCAAGGAACGAAGTTCCCATTTGACACCGAAATCGGCTCGGCGATGACAGCGGCAACCGTCTCCGGTTGCTCGAAGCTAATCAGATCATCCAGGGTCCTGGCGCAAAAGACGTTGCATTCGGGGTACGTCTTCTCGTAGGGGCAGCGATAGCAGTTGATCCCCGGAAAGAAGCGGGCATTCGGCGAAAGCGGCTCAAAGGGGGAGCGGTTGGCGTAGTTGGAGCCGTTGACGCTCATCGCCATGCCGGTGGCACCGTGGTAGGAGCCGCGCCGCGAGATGATCTTCGTTCTCTTCTTGTCACCGTTGATGTAGTGCCATTGCTGCGCCATCTTGATCGCCGTTTCGACGGCCTCCGAGCCCGAGTTCACGAAAAAGAAGCGCTCGATTCCCTCTGGCGTGATCTCGGCGAGCTTGGTGGCGAGATCGATGGCCGGCGGCGTGGCATAGGCGAACGTATTGACGTAGGCGAGCTTCGACATCTGCTCGGCGGCAACCTGGGCGAGCTCTTTGCGGCCATGCCCGACATTGACCACCCACAGGCCTGACATCGCATCGATGTAGGTCCTGCCTTCGACGTCCTTGAGCCGAATCCCTTGCCCCTCCGATAGGACCAGCATGCCCCCGGGCTTCGCGAGGTCGAGATAGTTCGTGTTGTGGACCCAGAGGTGGTCCAAGCCCCGACGAACGTAATCGGTGGCCAGGTCTTGCGCGGCGGCGGAAGGCTCAGCCTTTGCGTCCACCATGATTTCGGCCCCTTTTCAGCTCGTGGCTCGCTTTGTCCGAATGACCCGGCATCTTTCAGACAGACAGCGGGTTCGTCTGCCGCGTCTTGCGCCGTAGGATCGCACAGGCGGCGAGCAACCAACAAGGCCGGCCGGGAAGCGCAAAAGAGAGTCCATCTGTTCGCGCTAGCCCGGAACCTCCCCGTTAGAAGGTGATGACCAAGCGGCCGCGGATGCCGCCTGCCTCCATCTTACGGTGCGCCTCCGCCGCCCGTTCTGGCGGGAAAGTTTCGGACACGCGCAGCGTCAGCTTGCCCTGCTCCACCAGCCGGACCAGGCGCTCCAGCGCCGCCTGGTTCTCGAGGTACTCCGTGACCCGGACCTGATGGATTTGGATGCCGCGCTCGCTCTCGCCTTCGAAAGCGCGCACAGCCGCGAGAGCGCCGCCGTCCTTGATCGCCGGCAAGATCGGCGCTCCGATCACAGCCGCATCCACGAGGCCGTCCACACCGCCGGGCACGATCTGGCGAATGCGCTGGGCCGCGTCTTCTCCGCGCGGCACGAACGCCTCCGCGCCGAACTGCTTGAGTAGAGCCTCGTCCCCGGGCGAGGCTACGGCGATGACCCGCAGGCCTTCGGCCACGCCCAGCTGCACCGCGTAGCCTCCGACAGCTCCGGCAGCGCCGGTCACTGCCAGCGTCTGTCCCGGCTTGAGGCCAAGGAGGTCGAGCGCCAAGCGGACGGTGAGGCCGTTCATGGGCAGCGTCGCGGCCTGCTCGAAGCTGGCTCCTTTCGGCAGGCGCGCCGCCGAGGCGGAGGGGATGACCACCTTTTCGGCCATGGCGCCGCCTTCCGGCCTTCGGGGCTGGACGATAGCCAGCACCTCGTCGCCGGGCTGCCAGGTGCTGCCCGGGCCGGCCGCATCGACGTCGCCGGCGAGCTCCATGCCGGGTATGTACGGCGGCTGGAGATTGGCCACGAGGGAGGCCTGTCTACCGGACCGAAAGCCGATGTCGGTGGGGTTGACGGTTGCCGCCCTCACGCGAACCCTCACCTGGCCCGGGCCCGGCTCCCGCTCGGGAAGCTCCAGGACTTCGAGAACCTCGGGCCCGCCAAACTGTCGAAAACCGATGGCTCGCATGTCTCCTCCTCGCGAAAATCCCCGGCGCGGCTAAACCGGGGCTGTCAACTTCTGCCCGAAACCGTCGCGGGCCATTGCTTCAGCACCGAAGGCATTGCGGCGACGCCCACACCGAAACGTCGTGCCGAATGCCCCCAGGCTGCAGCCGGGATTCGTCAGCGCCTCGCTGGCCGCGCGAGCGGAGACCTCGAAGCCGGGCCTGCGCTTGACGCATGGGCACTCCAGATGCTGGCACCAAGCGGGAAAGGGGGTCAAGGACAGCAGGTGACCACCCGGGCTTCTCGCCGGCGGCGGCCGCTCGGGACGCACTGGCCCGGGCCGGCGTCAGGCGCCTTTCCGCCGCTCGCGCGTCCCTACGTGAAGGGCGGCTGCTTCTGGTCCAGCCAGAGCTGATAAGGGTCCCACTGGGAAAAGCTGCCCTGGCGCGTGCGCCTCCAGACGCCCGCGTTGCGCACCGCGGGCCAGGCGATGGTGAAGGCCGTAGCGCCACCGGGGGCGTTCAAGCCCCACATCGCCTTGGCGAGGTAGCGCTGGATCTCGTGCAGCTGGCTGCGCAGCGCCTTCTCGTCGAACTCCAGGCGGGCCTTTTCCAGCATGGCGTTGAGCGTAGGGTCGCCCTTCTGGTCGTTGGTGCCGCCGGCGCTGAAGCCCCGAAAAGCGTCGCCGCCCTTGGGCCAGTATTCGGCGACAAGAGAGGCGACGGGGTGGATGTTCTGAGGCAGGGTGCCGAGCACCGTCGCGTAGGCATAGCCCTCGAACTGGCCGTGGCCGTCGCGATAGTCAGGGATGTAGTCGTTGGCGTAGTTTGGAGTATTCACCCTGATGTTGAGCCCCAGCTCACGCAGCATGCCGTCGATGGGCTCCGCCGTGGGCGAAAAGTTCAACCGTTCGACGGAATAACTGGACGTCACGTTAAAGCCGTTTGGGAACCCCGCCGCTGCCAGCAGCTTCTTCGCCTCTGGGAGGTTGTACTGGAAGTACTTCGCGTTTTCACCGAAGTCCTTGCTCTGGGGGTCTAGCCAGTAGCCGCCTTCTTTCCAGTTCGCCAGTAAGTGGCTGCTCCAGCGGGTCTCGACAGGAAGCCCGTTCCCCTCGAGCTCGGCGACGTTGTAGAGGGCGCTTATCCAGGCATCTCGATCTATCGCCATCGAGAAAGCCTGTCGAACGCGTTCGTCCAGGAAGGGCGATTTGCCAGCCGGGAGCTGGCCGAAGACGATGATGTTGCCGTTGGCCGCGAAGTCGGTCTGATAGATCTGCAGCGCGTTAACGTCGCGCTTCGTTGCGACCAAATCCTGGGCCAGCGCAGTCTCGCCGATGAGGCGATGGATGTTGCCGGTCTTCAACTGGGCGAGACGGGCTGAATATTCGGTGACGATAGGCAAGTCGATCTGGTCCAGCGGGTAGCTCTTGGCGTCGTAATAGTCGGGGAAGCGCTTGACCGTGTAACCGACCGAAGGCGTCACGCTCGCGAGCTCGAAGGGGCCGTGGCCGATCATCTGGTTGCGGACATCGAAACCAGACTCAGCCTCTCTCGGCATCATGATGATGTTGCCTGTGTGGCTTCCGAAGGCGGCGAAGTAGTTCAGCGCGTAGGAAAGCGGCTCCTTGAGCTTGATTAGCAGCGTGTTCGGGTCGGAGGAGGTGACGCTGAGAACGGGCGCATCCGGGTTTCTGCCGTTGAACGAAAGCGATGCCACGGGGCTCAGCTTCGTGTAGCGCTCCCAGCTGAACAAAACGTCCTGGATATCGATTGCGCGTCCATTCACGGGCGCTTTGTTATGCCACTTGAGGCCCCGCTTGATCTTCATCGTGATCTGGAGCCGGTCCGGGGTCGTCTCCCAAGACTCGGCGACGTCCCCGTAGATCACGAACTGAGGCGGCTCGAGGTGACCGGGCTTTTCGTTGAGCAAGGTGCCGTAAATGTAGCCGGAGATGTAGTTCAGGGGTGCGACAGGCGTCGCCGGGTCCAACGTCTGGGGCTCGGAGGTGACGTAGAGCTTGAGAGTCCCACCGCGGGCCGCCTCGTTGAACGTGTCCTTCGGTTGAGTCACCAGGCCGCTTTCCGGCGTGCCGGACTCGTCGTCCCCACCACAAGCGGCCAGAAGCGCGGCCCCGGCAGCCCCTGCCCCCGCCAGCCCGAGGGAGCGGCGCCTGCTGATTCTGCCCGCTAGTATGCGTGTCCAGTAGTTCTCGGCCACTTGCTTCCTCCTGGGTCCGCTACCCTTGCCATCGGCAAGGAACGTGCCGGATGATGGACAACGTGGGATTAGTTCACAAACTTAAACATTCCATTTAGAATACGGCGGAAGTCTAGGTCCGGATTCGAAGGCGCGTCAACCGGCGCGACAACTTGGGGGCCCGGAGAGCGGCAGACGGGACCGGGCCTCGCCGCCAAACGGCCGCAGAAAGGAGCACGGCATGCTGAACGCAACGGACAACGAGCTCATGTGTCGCGTTGGCCCGGGGACGGCCATGGGCGCGGTCATGCGCTGCTACTGGCTGCCCGTCCTCTACTCTTGGGAACTGCAAGCGGATGGCGAGCCACTGCGCGTGCGCGTGCTGGGTGAGGACCTAATCGCGTTCCGGGACAGCAGCGGCCGTCCCAGCTTCTTGGCCGAGGCCTGCCCGCACCGTGGCGCCTCGTTGTTCTTTGGCCGCAACGAAGAGCGCGGCCTCCGCTGCGTCTACCACGGCTGGAAGTTCGACGTGACGGGCGCCTGCGTTGACATGCCCTCCGAGCCCGCCGAGTCGAACTTCAGGAGCAAGGTGCGGGCCACCGCTTACAGGGCGGCGGACCAAGGAGGGATCGTTTG
Organism: Dehalococcoidia bacterium; assembly: GCA_035559355.1. Classification (GTDB taxonomy): domain Bacteria; phylum Chloroflexota; class Dehalococcoidia; order DSTF01; family WHTK01; genus WHTK01. The sequence goes on along the minus strand of DATMBD010000443.1, from coordinate 7,341 downwards.
GATTTATATGGGGTCAGACCAGGACAACCCGCCCGGCTTGCCCGAATTCGAGTGGTGCAACATCCCGGAGGAGCAGGTCCACCATGCTTACCGGGGCATCTATGAGTGCAACTGGGTCCAGGCCCTGGAAGGCGATATCGACAGCAGCCACCTCTACCTCCTCCACGCCCGCCTGAGGCCGGAGGACCCGCCGACATACGGCGTCTACCACCCCGACAAGTCGCCTCGGCTGGAGATCGTCGACACGGATTATGGCATCTACTATGGCGCCCGCCGTGATGAGTCGCCGGGTCAGACCTACTGGCGCACGACCCAGTTCCTGTTCCCGATCTTCACCATGTTCCCGGCTACGGAGGACGGCATCGTCCCTTCGCACATGTACACACCCATCGACGATAACCTCACCATGCACTGGGGCCTACGCTGGCATCCAACGCGGCCGTTCCCTCACGAGCGCAAGCTGAACCAGTCGATAAGCAGGCTTCCCGAACAGAACGGCATGGGGCCGATGAAGGAGAAGCGGGGCGGCATCTTCTTCCCCGCCTGGTGGCCCGTAGCCGACATGAGCAATGACTTCCTCATGGACCGTGAAGTCCAACGAACGATGAACTTCACCGGCATCCCGACGATCCGCCTTCAAGACGCGGCGATGATAACAAGCATGGGCCCAATCATCGACCGGACGAAGGAGCACCTGGGGACCACGGACGCTATGGTGATCGCCACCCGCCGCAAACTGATCAAGGCCGCCAAACAACTGCGGGACGAAGGCATCATGCCGCCCGCCTCGCGCGACCCCTCCGCCTACCGCGCTCGGTCTTGCTCCGCGGTGCTGCCGTCGGGGGTGAACTGGGTGGAGGCGTTCAAGGACTGGCATACGGGACGCACGGCCGTGCCGCCCGCCGAAGGCCAGGCGGTGAAGGTCGCCCTCAACTGACGTCGGGCGCTCGGACGCCGCTGGTCCCAGCCCCCTTCGCGCAGTCGAAGAGCCGGCTCCCTCGCGCGGCCGTGGAGTCTTTACACTGGGCGAGATGAAATTCGGTTTCGTGCTTCCCTGCCGCTCATGGGAGCCCATCGATGTCGAAAGCGTGGGCCGCACGGCGGAGCTGGCGGAGCGTCTCGGCTTCGATGACCTCTGGGTCACGTCGAACACGCTCGACGACTCTTTTTCCTTCGAGGCCATCACGGTTCTCAGTTACGCGGCGGCCCGAACCACGCGCATCCGGCTCGGCGTCTCCGTCATCGTGTTGCCCCTCCATCACCCTGTGCACGTGGCCCATCAGGTCGCGACTCTCGACTACCTCAGCGGCGGCCGCGCGCTGCTTGGCGTCGGCCTCGGTCGGGCGCCGCACTACGCCGATTTCCAGGTGCCTTTGGAGCATCGCGTCCGTCGATTCACCGAGGGCGTCGAACTGATCAAGGCGCTGTGGACACGGCCGCAGACGAAGTACCACGGCCGCATCTTCCAAGTCGAGGCCGGAATGGCGATTAAGCCTGTGCAGAAGCCGCACCCGCCGCTCTGGTTCGGCGGCGGCCATCCGGACGCTCTCAGGCGCGCCGCCCGCATGGCCGACGGCTGGATGGGCGCCGGCGGCCAGAGCAAAGCTGACTTCCAAAAGGCGGTTCCTTTGCTGCGCCAATCCCTCGAGGAAGCTGGCCGCAACCCGGCTTCCTTCACCATCTCCAAGCGCGTCTTCATGGCTATCCACGCGAACCCGGAGGTCGCGCGGGAAGAGGCGCTGCGCTGGTTCGCGGGCGTCTACCACAACCCGGCGATGCTGGAGACGCACGGCTTCTATGGCACGCCGTCCCAGGCGGCCGAGTACGTCCGCGAGCTGGAAGCGCTCGGGGCGGACCACGTGCTTCTCAACCCCATCGCCCGCTACGAAGAGCAGGCGCTGGCGCTGGCCGATGCCCTCCATCTGCCGCGCTGACGCCGGCCCAGGCGCCGCTTCGTATGATTGAGCTGAGATGTTCGTCATCGGCACGGCGGGTCACGTCGACCATGGGAAGTCGGCGCTGGTCAAGGCGCTCACCGGCATAGACCCGGACCGCCTCCAGGAGGAGAAGGACCGGGGCATGACCATCGATCTCGGTTTTGCCTGGCTGAAGCTGCCGGGCGGCACCGAGGTGAGCATCGTCGACGTGCCCGGGCACGAGCGGTTCATCAAGAACATGCTCGCGGGCGTCGGCGGCATCGACCTCGCCCTCCTCGTCATCGCCGCCGACGAGGGCGTCATGCCTCAGACACGAGAGCATCTCGCAATCCTCGATCTGCTCGGGGTGAGCCGCGGCGTCCTTGTCGTCACGAAAAGTGACCTCGTCGAGCCGGACTGGCTCGATCTCGTGGCTGCGGAGGTCGAGGACACCGTAAAGGGAACGACTCTCGAAGGTTCGCCGCTTGTCCGGTGCTCGGCGGTCACCGGCGAAGGGTTGGAGGAGCTGTTGCGAGTCGTAGAAGGCCGTCTACAAGAGACGCAGCCCAAGCGCGACCTCGGCCGGCCGCGCCTGCCGATCGACCGCGTGTTCACGGTCGCGGGCTTCGGCACCGTCGTCACCGGCACGCTCATAGACGGCGCTCTGAGCCTGGGCCAGGAGGTGGAGGTCGTGCCGGCGCTGGTCGGCGGCCACCTCACCGCTTTGCGCGGACGCATCCGCGGCTTGCAGACGCATCGCAGCAAGGTGGAGCAGGCGCGGCCCGGCACCAGGACGGCGGCGAACCTCTCCGGGCTGGACCCACAGGCGCTCTGGCGCGGCCAGGTGGTGACCACTCCCGGCTGGCTTCGCCCCTCGGAGGCCGTGGACGTGCGCCTGCGCGCCCTGCCTTCCAACGGCCGCGCCCTGCGCCATAATCTCAACGTCACCTTCCACAGCCTGGCCTCGGAATCACCTGCAAGACTGCGACTCCTGGAGACGGACCAGCTGCGCCCTGGCGACGAGACGTGGGCTCAGCTCCGCCTGTTCAAGCCGCTGCCGCTGCTCAAGGGCGACCGCTTCGTCATCCGCGACGCCAATGACACCCTCGGTGGTGGCGTCGTGGTGGAGACCCAGGCGAAGCGTCATCCGCGCCACCGCCTTTCCGTGATCGAGAGCCTGGAGCGGCGAGAGGGCGCTGGCCCCGAGGAAGCGATCTACGCCGCCGTGGCATCGGCGGAGCCGGCGGAGGTCAGGACGTTGCTCCCCCGGCTCGACATCGACGCTCCTACAGCCGAAGCGGCGCTCGCGCAGCTGGAGGCCGCAGGCCGCATCGTCGTCCTGGGCCGCGGCGATGAGCGATTCGCCTTCACCGCAACGGGCTTCGAGCAGCTGCGTCTTCGAGCCGTATCAGCCGTCGAGACCTACCTGAAATCGAACCCTTTGCGCCGCGGCTTGCGGACCGAGGAGCTGCGCAGCCGCCTCGGCTTGGCGCCGCGCCTCTTCGGGCTGGCGCTGCAGGCCCTCGTTGCGCGCGGCGATCTCGAAGAGACGCGCTCTCTGGTGGCGATGGCGGGCTGGACGCCCGCGCTTTCGCCCGAGCAGCAGCGGCGCGCCGAAGCCTACCTGGCTTCCTTGCGCCACTCTCCCTTCTCACCTCCTACCGAGGAGCGCCCGCCGGAAGATCTTCTGACATATCTAATCGAAAGCGGCGCTGTCGTGGACACCGGCGAGGGAGTGATCTTCGCGGCGGAGGCGTTCGAGGAGATGACCCGGCGCGTCGTCGAGGCGCTGAAGCAGCGGGAGACGATCACGATGGCCGAGGTGCGGGACATGCTCGGCAGCTCCCGCCGCTACGTCCAGCACTTCCTGGAGGAGCTGGATCGCCGCCACGTGACCATCCGCCGCGGCGACGAGCGCCTGCTTCGCAACGACCCTTTCGCGAAGTAGCGGCGGTACCTGGCCAGCCGGCGCCGGCAGCCGCGCCTCGGCCTCCCTACTCCACGCGCAAGCCCTCGCCCGCACGCACTTCGCCGACGATAGCGGCGGCGTAGCCATCCCGGCGCAGGGCGTCGACGAGGGCCGGGGCGCGACTGGGGTCAAGGGCAATGAGCAGGCCGCCCGAAGTCTGCGGGTCGAAGAGGAGGCGGCGCATGGCCTCCGGGAACGCCTCGACGCCGCGGACGCGCGGCTCCAGGTGGTTGCGGTTGCGGTTCACGCCGCCGAAGTCGACCCCCGCTTCGGCGTAGGAAAGGGCGCCGGGCAGGAGCGGCAGCGACTGGGGCCTCAAGACCACCTCCACCTTGCTGTGGTCTGCGATCTCCAGGGCGTGTCCTGCGATGGCGAAGCCGGTGACATCGGTGACGGCGTGGGCGCCGGCCTCGCGCGCCAGGTGGGAGGCGTGGCGGTTCAGGCGCAGCATGCTATCGACGGCGGCTTGCAGGTGCTCCGGCGCCGCGAGGTCGCGCTTTGCCGCCGTCAGAATGAGGCCGGTCCCTAGCGCCTTGGCGAGGACGATTGCATCGCCGGGCCGCGCACCGGACTTCGAAAGCACTTTTTTCGGGTGCACTGTCCCCATGACCGAGAGCCCGTACTTTGGCTCGGCGTCGATGACCGTGTGGCCGCCGGCGATGACGCCGCCGGCTTCGGCGACTTTGTCGGCGCCGCCGCGGAAGATGTCGGAGATCGTCTCCGGCGGAAGGTCTTCGGGAAAGCCGGCGATGTTGAGGCACAGCACCACCTCACCGCCCATGGCGTAGACGTCGCTCATGGCGTTGGCGGCCGCGATGGCGCCGAACGCCCAGGGGTCGTCTACCACGGGCGGGAAGAAGTCCACCGTCTGGACGATGGCCGTCTCGTCGTCGAGTTGGTAGACGGCGGCATCGTCCGTGACCCCCACCAGGAGACGAGGGTGCTGCGACGGGTGGAACCTCTCGATCAAGGGGCGCAGGACCTGCGCCAGCGTGCCGGGGCCGGCCTTACCGGCTCAACCCGCGCAAGACGCCAGCGAGGTCAAGCGGACTTGCTCGCGAGTCATAGCACCTCCTACGGGTACAGATTACAGGGTCGGCGGTGTCACAGCCCCCAGCCCCCTCGCCCCGCGCGGGCAGGCGGGCAGGCGGGCAAATCGGCAACGGCGTCCGCTAGCGGAGCCCCTGACGGGGGGCGTGGGGTGTCCTCCACCTCCTCTTGTTCGAGGGCGGAGCAGCGCGACAGCGATGCGCGGCCAGTGGCAGGGAACGGCAAGCCGCTCCCTCGAGAGGACCGCCGGGAGCACGGTGCTAGAATCGCAGAGTAAGCTCCCGCGAGCATCAGGAGGGGTCGAAATGGCTATCGAAGTACAGAAGGCGGCCGGCGAGCAGACGTCACTGAAGCGCATCTCCCACTACATCAACGGCCAGGTCGTCGCCGGGACTTCCGGCCGGACGGGGCCAGTCTTCAACCCAGCCACCGGTCGCCAGACCGGCGAGGTCGATTTCGCCTCCGCCGAGGAGGTCGATGCGGCGGTAGCCGCGGCCAAGGCTGCCTTCCCTGCCTGGCGAGCCACGTCCTTGGCCCGTCGCTCCGAGGTCATGTTCCGTATGCGCGAGCTCTTCGATCGCGAGCGCCGCGCCCTAGCCGAGATCATCGTCTCCGAGCACGGCAAGGTGATTGCCGACGCCATCGGCGAAGTGTCCCGCGGCCTCGAAAACGTCGAATTCGCCTGCGGCATCCCTGAGCTCATGAAGGGCGGCTTCAGCGAGCAGGCGAGCACGGGCATCGACGTCTACGAAATCCTGCAGCCGCTGGGGGTCGTCGCCGGCATCACCCCGTTCAACTTCCCGGCCATGGTGCCGATGTGGATGTTCGCCAACGCCCTGGCCTGCGGGAATTGCTTTGTTCTGAAACCCTCCGAAAAGGACCCTTCGGCATCGCTGTACATCGCCGACCTCCTCAAGCGGGCCGGGGTGCCGGACGGCGTCTTCAACGTCATTCAGGGCGATCGCGTCGCCGTCGAGCGCCTGCTCGAGCACCCGGACATCGCCGCGGTTAGTTTCGTAGGCTCCACGCCGGTGGCGAAGCAGATCTACGAGACCGCCACGCGCAACGGCAAGCGAGTGCAAGCGCTTGGGGGCGCCAAGAACCACATGGTCGTTCTGCCGGATGCCGACCTCGACATGGCTGCGGACGCCGCTGTCTCCGCCGCATACGGCGCCGCCGGCGAACGTTGCATGGCCGTGTCCGTGGTCGTCGCCGTGGGAAGCATCGCCGACCCTCTGGTGGAGGCGATCCGCGCCCGGCTCGACAAGGTGAAGATAGGCCCGGGCCTCGATCCCGAATCGGAGATGGGGCCGCTGATCACGCGCGAGCACCGCGACCGAGTCGCCAGTTATCTCGATATCGGCCGCAAGGAGGGCGCCCGCGTCGTGGCCGACGGCCGCGAGCGTAAGTTCGAAGGCGACGGCTTCTTCCTGGGCCTTTCGCTGCTGGACGACGTGAAGCCGGGCATGAAGTGCTACCAGGACGAGATCTTCGGGCCGGTGCTTTCCGTCGTGCGCGCGCCGACATACGAGGATGCCGTGCGCATCGTCAACGAGAACCCCTACGGAAACGGCGTGGCGCTCTTTACGCGGGACGGCGGCGCGGCGCGGCGCTTCCAGTTCGAGGTCAACATCGGCATGGTGGGCATCAACGTGCCCATTCCCGTGCCCGTCGCCTACTACTCATTCGGCGGCTGGAAGTCCTCCCTCTTCGGCGACACGCACATGTACGGCCCGGACGGAATCCGCTTCTACACGCGGCGCAAAGTGGTCACCAGCCGCTGGCCGGATCCTTCGACCAGCAAGGTAGACCTGGGCTTCCCGCAGAACCGCGGCTAGGCGCTCGGCGCCGCCTCAGCGGCCTTCGATCCGCACCGTGGCGTGGCGGTTGGCGAAGCTCATCATGACCGTGGATACGCCGGCGTTGCTCGCCCCCGCAACCACGATCGTCAGCGCCTCCGGACCCTTGGCGCTGTGCACGAAGCGGTCATCCGGCTGGTCCTCGAGGCCGATGACCTTGCCGAAACGGCGCAGTTCGCCGACGGTGCGGCCGTAGTGCTCGTATAGGAAGTCGCGCACCCGCTCCTTCGTCCAGCCCTTGGAGGCGATGATGTTGGCGTGCTCGGGGCAGATGACGATGACTGCCCCGTTGGAGGTGTTGTACGGCGGCGCCTCATAGATGGCGCCGGAGTAGGAAAGCGAGTCGGCCAAGCTGTGGAGGATGTGCTCCGGCTCCTGCGTGCTGCGATGCTCGACGTGGAGGTCGCTTCGGACCAGCTGAGCCGTGACAGTGCTAGCCTCGGCTGGGAAGCCGGCGTCGACGTGCAGAGGCTCCCAAGGGCTCTCCTCTTCGTTTTCGCCGAAGCAGCAGCTGTACTTCAACGGCGTGCCCTGCGTGCTCTGGTCG
>DATMBD010000442.1:0-5836 GCA_035559355.1 Dehalococcoidia bacterium | reverse complement strand
AGATCGCGGCCCACCGCATCGGCACGATCGAGGTCGAAAGCGCGATCTTGCGCCATCCGGCCGTCGCCGAGGCCGGTTGTACGGGCCGCCCCGACGAACTGCGTGGCGAGGTGATCTCAGCCTTCGTCGTCCTCAAGAACGGGCAGGAGCCTTCAGAGGACCTCCGCAAGCAGATCCTGGAAACCGTGCGGCAAGAACTGGGGCCGGTGGCAGTCTTCGGCGAGCTGAACTTCGTGGACGTGCTGCCCAAGACGCGCAGCGGCAAGATCATGCGCCGCGTCCTCAAGGCGGTGACCCTCGACCGCGACCCCGGCGATATCTCGACGATCGAGGACGAAGGGTCGGTTGAAGAAGCGCGGGAGGCTTGGCGGCGAATGAAGGCGGACATCGGTGCGCGGTAGCCGGCCGTTGACGCGGATGAGGGTGGTTGACACGTCCCTTCCGGCTGCTCGACTATCGCCGCAGCCGGAGTGCTGAAGGCGGATTCGAGGAGGAGAGAAATGGCAGGGACGTTTCGAGCGGATCAGGTGGGGAGCCTGCTCAGGCCCCCTGAGCTCCTGAAAGCGCGTGAGGAGTTCACGAGCGGCCAGATCACGCGGGACCAGCTGAGGGAGGTCGAGGACGCCTGCGTGCTCAGGGCACTCGACATGCAGAAGCAGACGGGCATCTCCGTCTATACGGGCGGGGAGTACCGGCGATCCGGCTGGGCCTCGATCATCCGGGAGTCGGTCGAAGGGCTCGTGCAGACGGAGGGGCCCGCCAACCCGCGCCTCTTGAGGCCCTGGCAGGGGCCGCACGCCGCCCTCGCCAACTCGTCGATCGCCGTGCGCGGCGGCATCCTCCAGACGGGCCTCGTCGCTGGCCGCATCCGGCAGGTGCGCCGCCTGGTGGAGGACGAAGCTGCGTTCCTGAGGGAGCACGCTCCCGGACCGTGGAAGATCACGATGCCGGGAGCCATATCCGCCGCCGGCCAGCTCTGGAAGCCCGGCGTGACTGACCAGTACTACGCCTCCAAGCGCGAGTTCATCGACGAGATCGCGGCTATGCTGCAGCGTGAAATCCGCGCCTTGGTCGAGGACGGCGTGTCCTACATCCAGCTCGACTCCCTGCACTACGTCGAGCGGATAGCCGACCCCATCGTCCGCCAGCAGATGATCGAAGACGGCGAGGACCCGGACCGCTACCTCGACGAGCTCATCGAGGTCGACAACTCCGTCCTCAACGTCGCCAAGGAATACCCCAACGTCACCGTGGGCATGCACATGTGCCGCGGCAACAACCGCAGCGCCTGGCACGCCGAAGGCAGCTACGAGCCGATCGCGGAGAAGGCCTTCAACCTGCTGAACGTCGACCGCTTCCTGCTCGAGTACGACACCGAGCGCGCGGGAGGCTTCGAGCCCCTGCGATTCATGCCCAAGAACAAGATGGTAGTGCTGGGACTGATCAGCTCCAAGGAGCCGCAGCTGGAGTCGATCGACGACCTGCGGCGGCGGATCGACGAGGCGGCCAAGTACGTGCCGTTCGAGAACCTGGCGATCTCGCCGCAGTGCGGCTTCGCCTCGACGGCGTTGGGCAACCTGCTGACCTGGGATGACCAGCGACGCAAGCTGGAACTGGTTGCGGAAACGGCCCGCAGAGTCTGGGGATAGATGAGAAGACAGCGGCCAGAGGACAGGGCGTCCCATCTCCGCCAAGGTCGCATCTTGAAAAACGGGCGACGCCTGCGTTCAGTCTGGCACAGCCTCGCAGCCTTCTCGTCCCCGGCGGCTACCTGATGCCCGGCGTTCGCGCCGGGCACTGAATCAGCCCGCACGTCCGCCAGAAAGCGCGCGGGGGCGCGCTTGCGGCGGTCGCGCGAGCGGCGCTGTATGCGCGGCAAAGGAGCGTTGGAAATAAACCGCTTGCCTGTGTCCCTCGGCCCCGATGACTTTCCCTATCCCTCCCGGCGGATGCCGGTCATCGCCCGCAACGGCGTGGTCGCGACGAGTTCGCCGCTGGCGGCGCAGGCGGGCCTGCGCATGCTCCTCGCCGGAGGCAACGCCGTCGACGCCGCCATCGCCGCGGCAGCCACGTTGACGGTCGTTCAGCCGTGGGTGAACGGCATCGGTTCGGACGCCTTCGCCATCGTCTGGGACGGGGAGCGGCTTCATGGCCTGAACGGGTCCGGGCGGGCCCCCGCGGCGCATGCGCCGGACCTGTTCGTGCGGCTCGGCCATGCTCAGGTGCCGATGCGGGGTTGGCTCTCGGTCACCGTTCCGGGGGCGCCGGCAGCGTGGCGCGACCTGCATGGGCGGTTCGGCAAGCTGGCTTTCGAGCGCCTGTTCGAGCCGGCGGTGGCGTATGCGGAGGAGGGCTTTGCCCTGGAGCCGGAGACGGCGCGGGAGTGGGCGGCAGCGCAGCTGCGCTTCCGCGACCAGCTCTCGGGTCCGGAGTTCGAGGGGTGGTTCTCCACGTTCATGCCCGAAGGCCGCGCCGCCGCGCCCGGCGAGATTTGGACGATGCCCGGCCACGCCCGTTCCCTGCGCCTCATTGCCGAGACGAAGGCGAAGGCGTTCTACGAGGGCGAGCTGGCGGAAGCGATGGCTGCCTTCGCCGCCAGGACCGGTGGCTACCTGACCGAGGCCGACCTCGCCGCCCACGAATCGACCTGGGTGGAGCCGATCGGCGTGCGCTATCGCGGCTACGACGTCTGGGAGCTCCCGCCTAACGGCCAGGGGATAGTCGCCCTGCAGGCGCTGGCGATGCTCGAAGGCCTCGACCCGGGCCAGCAGCGGGAGTCCTCCGTCAGCTACCACCTGCAGATCGAAGCCCTGAAGTTGGCCTTCGCCGACGCTTACCGCTACGTGGCGGACCCGGACCGCGCCAACGTGCCCGTGGCGGGCATGCTGGCGCCCGCATATGTAGCCCAGCGCCGCGCCTTAATCGCCGAGGAGGCTGCGGAACCTGCCCCCGGGGCGCCGCCACGAGGAGGCACCGTCTACCTCTGCGCCGCCGACCGCGACGGCATGATGGTCTCGTTCATCCAGTCAAACTACCTCGGCTTTGGCAGCGGCGTGGTCGTGCCCGGGACGGGCATCTCGCTCCAGAATCGGGGCCGCGGCTTCACGCTGGAGCCGGGCCATCCTAACCAGATCGGTCCCGGCAAGCGGCCCTTCCACACCATCATCCCCGGCTTCCTGACTCGGGATGGCAGGGCCGTGGGGCCGTTCGGCGTCATGGGCGCGGCCATGCAGCCGCAGGGGCATGTGCAGGTCATCGCCAACCAACTCGACTACGGCATGAACCCGCAGACGGCCCTCGACGCGCCACGCTGGCAGTGGACGGGAGGGCGGCAGGTGCTTCTGGAGCGAGAGGTCCCGCCGGATGTTGTCGAAGGGCTGAAGCGGCGCGGACACGAAGTCTCCATCGCCGCGAACGGGCCGCTGGTCAACCTCGGCTTCGGCCGCGGCCAGATCATCCGCAGGCTGGAGAACGGCGCCTACATAGCGGGCAGCGAGCCCCGCGCCGACGGTTGCGCGGTGGGGTTCTAGCCGAGGGCCGAGGGCCCAGGCAGAGGCCTGGGAGGCAAGCTGCGCCTCCGCTCAGCGATGGTGGCCCGCCCTCGCATGCGCGTCGATGCCGCTGTGGCCGCAGGGATCGACGTGCACGTGCACGACCGCCAGCTGCGGCGCCGCGTGAAGCAGCGCGTGGCGCACGTCCTCCGCGATTTCATGGCTTTCGCGCGTCGGCATGTCTTCGTCCACGCGGATGTGGATGTCCGTGTACAGCCTGTGCCCCACCCAACGCACGCGCACCTCGCCCACCTCCTCCACGCCCGGCACGGCTGCCGCGTCCTCGATGCGCGCTACGAGCTCCGGATCGACGGCGTCCATTAGCCGGTACCACATCATCAAGGCCGTGTCGCGCAGCACCAGGACTATGACGGCCGTGATCGCCAGGCCGGCGAGACCGTCGGCCGCCGTGAAGCCCGCCCACACCCCCGCGCCGCCGGCCACGACGGCCAACGAGGTCAGCCCGTCGACGCGCGCATGCTGGCCGTCCGCCACCAGCGCCGCGGAGCCTATCTCGCGGCCAACGCGAGTGCGGTAGAGAGCGACGGCCTCGTTGCCGAGGAAGCCGACGAACCCTGCCAGGATTACCCACTCGACGTGGTCGACGCCCTGCGGGTCGAGGAGCTTGCGGATGCTCTCGTAACCGGCCAGGACGGCGCTGGCGAGGATGAAGGCGACGATGATCACGCCGGCGATGTCCTCCGCGCGGCCGTAGCCGTAGGTGTAGCGCCGCGACGGCGGCTTCCGAGCCAGCCAGAAGGCGATCCACAGCGGCAGCGCCGTCAAGGCGTCCGAGAAGTTGTGAAGCGTGTCCGTGAGAAGGGCGGCGCTGCCGCTGAGAAGCGTGATCACCACCTGGAAGGCCGCCGTGGCTCCCAGGACCAGGACCGAGACCAGGAGGGCACGCATCCCGCGGCTGCCCGCTTCGAGGGCGGAATCGATTTCGGGAGCATGCCGGTGGGAGTGTCCGAAGGGCAGCAGCTCCAGCAGAGGGCCGAAGGGGCCGCCGTGGTCATGCTCATGGCCGGCTTCTGCGCCCGTGGAATGGTCATGGATGGGCGTCCGACGCCCCGCAGCGGCATCCCCATCGCGGCCGGTCAACGCGGCCTCCAGGGGCGAGGGCGTTGCGTCGCCGGTGCGCTGGCTCGTCGCAGGCGCGGATTCAGCCTCACGATCCGAGCTTACTCCGTTCAGCGCGGGTTTGCCGGTTGCTCAGAGATAGCCATCTCCAGGCTACGCTGGTAGCGGCTGCCGGGCGCGAGGGCGCAATCTCCGTTGAGGACGGAGTAAAGAGGATAAATCGAATCCGGCGTCTCGCAGGCGGGAGCGAGGTGCGCCATGGGATCGAGGCGCCGCTCGCCATAGCGGATCTCGAAGTGCAGGTGAGGGCCTCGCGAGTGTCCGGTGTTGCCTCCCAATCCAATCTGAGTCCGCTGGTACACCAACTGCCCTTCCCAAACGTCGATGCGAGACAGGTGCGCGTACACGGTCTGGATGCCGTTGCCGTGGTCGATGATGACGTGGAGGCCGTAACTGCAGCAGGCCGGGCCGCCCGCGTAGACGACGTAGCCAGTGGCGGAGGCGTAGATGGGGGCATTCGGTTCGGCAGCAAGCCCTATATCGATGCCGAGGGGATGCTTCGCGGTCATGGCATTCGTCACCGGCCCGGAGACCGGCCATTCGAACGAACGGGGAGGGTTCTGAGGCGCCGCCGGCTGGCTGATGAGAGAAAGGGACACGCTCCGGAGAACAGGCTGAGACGCATCCCTAGGAGGGGACGGCCATACGGCCGCGACGGCGGTGAGGAGGAGGAAGAAGCCCAGCAGGTTCCTAGCTAGGGGACCTATGTCGGCAGCCCCACCAGACAAAGTTACCGAATTCTAACAAGCCTGCGTGACATAATTGCAAGCCCGTAACGCCATCGAGCTCGCGAGGGCCGGGTCATCCTCGACCTTGGCCAGACAGTGATACGCGTAAGCGTTAGCCCGCAACTCAATCGATCCGCGGCTCCTCTGCTCTTTACAACCGTTTTGGCGGGGACGATGATGTCGCCACCCGATGACACGTCCAGAGGAGGAGGCGCGATGCCCTCGAAGCCGCTCTGCATCTCGGCCGACTCGCACGTCGTGGAACCGCCGGAGGTATTCGCCGGGCTGGAGGAGCGCTTCGGCGACCAGGCTCCGAAAGTGATCCACCACCCCGAATACGGCGACATCCTCTCGATCCCCGGCCAGCCGCTGCGCCCCAACTTCGGCGTCGGCCGCCTGGGCATTGCGGGCCACTAC